>NZ_NOLK01000109.1:0-26930 GCF_002245985.1 Nostoc sp. 'Peltigera membranacea cyanobiont' 232 | reverse complement strand
ATTTCTTTTACTGCTGCTTGTAACCGTTCTTTTTCTTCGGGGGTCATGCCTATGGTTTAAGTCAGTATTGTGTTCTCCCCATACTACACTCATGAATCAGTATTTCTGCAAAAATGGGATGCTCCCTATTCAGACTTTACAAGAATATGTCCTCATTGATGCTGAAAAAATCAGTTTAGATTGCTTTCGTATAAATGATAAAGGAATTTGGGAATTACATCCTTATGAAGAAGGGGATGAGGTTAATTTAACTAGCGTTGATTTTCGCTTTCCTATTTCTTTGGTTTATGAAGATGTTCTGTTTTTAATATAGGTTTTGGAGAAACGAACCGCAGAGGCGCAGAGAACGCGGAGACAAGAGAGGATGTAATCCTGAAGAACCGCAAGTTTATCACCGTCATGAGGTGGCTGAAGCTGAACTGGCAGTGCCAGGATGGACTATGTTGGTGGATAATTTGTTTAAGCGATCGCTCACATACTAGTATAAAATAATGCGCTAACAAGTGCGCTCGCTTTTGACTTTCGGTTAAAATAGCAACAATGTAGATATTAAAACAATGGCTGAAACTGGCAGAATCAGGGTTGCTAAAGATAAGGCTGAGTTGGTGAAAGATTTAACATCTTCAGATGGCGGAACAGGGCCTTTTAATACTTTTGCTGATGCGATTGTGTTTGCAGCAGCTTTGGGTGCAAAACATAAAAGGCGGGTGGCTTTGGGAGAGATTTCTAAAAGGGAACCATCGCCAATCAGGATAGAGTATTTTGCCTCAATGGGAAATGATATTTTAATAAAATTATTAGCAATTAATGAAACTAAAGACATCAAAACACTATCTCTTAATGAAGAAGAATATGAAAGACAACGCAACAGTATTTTTGAAGAATATGCTAACGGTGGACTAGAGATATTACAAAATGAGTTGCGTGGCTCAGTAGATTATTCAGAGCGAATTTTATTATTTCTCAGTTATGAGCGAACTAACACGGAGCAACAAGACGAGGAATTTGATCTCACCAAATTCCTCTCTTGAATTAGGGTATTTTCAATCAGAAGGGTTTTCTATCCAACCTAGTTTAGATTTTATTCTCTGGACTGCACCCGTTACTGCATTTGCACCAGTAGAGAGTTTATAACGCTTATCTGGATTTTTAGCGTTAGGGTCTATCCTAATTAGAGTATTCTCCCAAATTGGATTATCTCTTGTCCAACCTATCTGTGCAAGTTGGGAAACTTTCCCTTCATCAAAATAATTAGTGTCTTTATTGTAAGTGAAGTATAGTAATCGACCCAAAACTTCCAGCCCAACACTCACGCCTAGTAAACATTCATCCTTAAATTTTCTGATCTCAGCAACAGTCAAATCATCTGCATTTGTCTCAGCAATATATTTTGTGTTACTGCATTCAAAGAAAAATTTGTTGAGACAATTTGCTAGAGCATTAGATGAAATTTTTACATCATAGTCTTGAAGTTCAGAATCAGGATTTTTTGTAAAAACACAACTCACAGCCCTGGCTATGAAGTTATTTGTGTAAATAAATTTATCTTTTAGACGCGGAGCATCGTGAATTTTATCTGTTTTTTTATAAAATATGTGTACTTCTTCTACCAGCTTTTTAGTAATACCAACACGACCTTCAAATACCCCATATGACAACAGCAATGCTTGATCTAGTTTTCTCGTTTGAGCCATATCTCGAAAATCTTTTTTACACTGATTAAGGTCTTCTTCTAAAACCAGTGTAATTGGGAAATCATCATCACTAATTAAGTAACTGGCATCGCCTTCTATCAACTTCTGAATAGCGCTCTTACGATGTTGTCCGTCTGTAATGTCTAACTTAACTCCACGAGGAATGACAACTATACAAATACCCCTACCCAATTCGAGAATTGTTATTTTCTCTAGGGGTACATTTGCCGTCAGTGTTCCCAGAATCCAAGGTTTTTCTTTTTGGGCTTGCTCAATAATATAGTTTTTTATTTCCTCAGCATGACCTGGTACTTCTGGGCGTTGTTTACCTGAATCAGGATCATTTCCATGAGCGGGTTTTATTACCAAAAGAGCGGGAAAGTCCCTAGCAGGTATATTGATTTGCAACATTTTCCGCTTTCCCTGGCGAAAAATCAGCCCTGGATAGCAGGAATCTCGATAATGGTCTTCAAATAACGGTGCAATCAAGGTACTAAACTTAGCTTTTATCTCTGGCGAAACACTATTGTTACTATCCTCGTTTGTTTGAGCCATATAAATATTTATACCAATTGGTAGATGTTAGCAAACATGATATGCAACCCTTATGGACTGTAGCATCGGTAAAAACCACACTGAAAATCCATACTTAACTTTGCTAGCTCAGAATATTTGGAAGTCCTACAGCTTTCGGTTCAACAAACTCGCCATCAAAACCTATAGTTTTATCTTCCATAGTCCTAGCATCTGCCAAAGACTTACGAAGTTCAGCACGTTCCATCTGTTCCTGAATTCCACCCAGGATATAAACCACTAACTTCGCAGCCAAATCTCGCCCAGCAACCTGCACCCGCTTTTTATTTGGGTCATACAAAATCCCATACCAGAGAGATTGGGGATATTCCATACCACTAAAACCACCTTGCTGGTCAAACTTCCGCAGTTTCTTAAAAATATCTGCCAGAGAAAAACCTTTTTTAAAAACCAAAATTCCGATAGCTTGCGCTAATGCAACTTGAGCAACTGGACGGAAAAGCATGTTTCCTTCACCTCCATCTTTCTCAAAGCTGAAGCGCCGTAAAGCTGGTGTATCCTCGTGTTCTAAAATTTTATAACTAGAAAGACTAGCCAAAGAATCAAATAGCTTTTTAAATTCCTCAATTCCCTGCTCAATTTCTTCATCCTCTGGACGCATAGGAATTAAACCTTTCTCCAAGGGTTTCCAGTGGGGGAACTTTTGAGCCAAATATCGCTCAGACATATCTTGAAGAGCTTGCAAAGTAGTCAAAACTGTAGAATTGGAGGCTACTGTTGCACTATTCCAATTAACACGAGGATTGCGATCTTGTCGTTGTTCTAATAGTGGATGTGTAACTGCAATTTTTCTAGCAACGATCGCAAAACCATCATCTTCATTCAACTGTGTTAGCTGACCTTTAGTCAACGGTGCAGCCATCAGATTAACATGAACAAAAATCGATCTTACCCTCCGCCTCGCCTGGGTGCGAGTTTCCCCAGCCGCTACCGCACAGATGAACTCAATACCAATTTTTTCCTTGGGTAAATTTTGCAAGTAAGCAAGGTCTACTTGGTACTTTTCTATCAAATCATTGACTGTAATAAAACTGTCATCAGCACCTTTATCTTTTTTATAGCGCTGGAGTTTGCGAGTTTTAATTAACTCCATCAATCCCTGTACACCCATTAATCGGTGTTGACCATCTAGCGCATAAATAGTCACATCATCCTCAGAAATATTTAGCAGACCTACTTTAGCGTCTTTATCAAGGGGGATGAAATCTGTAGTAGACTTGGTGGCGCGTCCTTCACTATCCCACTCAGCAGCTTTGGGATTATCTACCCACGGTTGATTAATTACTACTAGCACTGGCGGAAATTTGTGATTTTGTCGAGCCGCTAAATACTGGACTAGCGGTGCTTGACGTGACCAATCAAGGGGACGCTGCTGAATTTCATCAATACTATCCGCGTCAATCTCGACATTATCAGTATCAGAATTATACTTTTTTTGAAACAGAGGTAGGCCAGAGGCGAAGTGAACCCGACCTGCAAACCATTCCAAGGTAACAGAGCTAACATAAGCCTCAGTACCACCCATCTCGGTTTTTTGAACGAGAATCTGATCTTTTCTTCCTAAAAACTTCTCTAGGAGTAAAGCTAGTACCTGTTTTTCCTTGTCTTCCCGTTCCAGGTATTCTCTAGCAATGTCAGCAGTCGGGTCAGATGCACTATCTTTCATGTTAAATTTTAAAAACAGAATAGGATTATGTAGTTTAATTATCCAAAAATTTGGATATTAGTAGTAAAGTTTTTAAAAACTATTTTTCAACCTATGCAGGTGGTTTGTGTCTGTATAGCCGATAATTCTATTCACCGGGATATTACACCAGTGTTTCCAGAGATAAGGAGAAATGACTACAGCACAACAAGCAGAAAATAAAGGTCAGCAAACACGTACTGTAGCAGAGTTAGTGGACTATATCCAAGTTCTCACCACTGAAATTCAAGAATTGTATTGTTTAGATGAAATTCCTTGGGTGGTGGGCTATTCGGGCGGTAAAGATAGTACTGCTACCTTACAGCTTATCTGGAATGCGATCGCAGCACTCCCACCTGAAAAGCGAACTAAAACAATATACGTTATTACTACAGACACGTTGGTAGAGAATCCTATCGTTGCTGCTTGGGTACGCAGTTCTCTAAAACAGATGAAATCTGAAGCCCAAGCACAAGGATTACCATTTGAACCCCATTTGCTACAGCCAGACTTTAAAGAGACATTTTGGGTAGGTTTGATTGGTAAAGGTTATCCAGCACCCAGAGGAAAATTTCGCTGGTGTACAGAACGCCTCAAAATTAATCCCTCTAACCGCTTTATTCGTGATGTGATCCGAGCGAGTGGAGAAGCGATCGTTGTGTTGGGTACTCGCAAAGCTGAAAGCACAAAACGCGCTAGCCGAATGAAAAAATTGGAAGCTCAACGGGTACGCGATCGCCTCAGTCCTAATATGAACTTGCCAAATTCTTTGGTTTATAGCCCAATTGAAGACTGGGAAAATGATGAAGTCTGGATTTACTTAATGCAGTGGGAAAACCCTTGGGGGTACAGCAATAAAGATTTATTCACCATGTATCGAGGTGCTTCTGCTGATAATGAATGTCCTTTAGTTGTTGATACATCTACCCCTAGTTGTGGTAGCTCGCGTTTTGGTTGCTGGGTTTGTACGCTGGTTAGTCAAGATAAATCACTCGCGGCGATGATCCAAAATGACGAAGAGAAAGAGTGGATGCAACCTCTACTTGATTTCCGTAAAGAATTGGACGCTGAAGAAACCCGTGATAAAAGAGATTTCCGACGTAGAAATGGCGGTGTGCAACTTTATGAACGTAACTTAGAAGATGGCATATCTATTGAACCTATTCCTGGCCCATTTATTAAAGAAGCGCGGGAGGATTGGCTAAGACAACTGCTTACAGTCCAAAAAGAAATTCGCCAAACAGCACCAGAAAATATGCGCGACATCACCCTAATTACTCTAGAAGAAATGAGCGAAATTCGCCGCATTTGGCTAGAAGAAAGACACGAATTTGATGATAGCTTACCCCGGATTTATCAAGAAGTGACTGGCGAAGAATTTCAAGACCCCCGTCCTGGTGCTGACTATAGCCTACTAGGCCGTGATGAATGGATAGTATTAGAAGAAATCTGTGAAGGTGACGCGATGCACTTGGAACTTATGGCAAAATTGTTAGACACAGAACGCCAGTATCGCAAAAAGACTCGTCGCGTGGTGATATATGAAACCCTAGAAAAATGTTTTAATACGAGTTCCCGTTCTCCAGAAGATGCGATTAAAAATGCTCGTTTGAAACGCGAATTAAGCGAAGCAGTTAGTCAAGGTGATGTTGCAAAAGTCAAACAGATGACTTTGGGCGATGTTGCAGCAATCAATGAGGTAGATGAAGGTGAAAGTGATGAACAAGTAACTTGGGCAAGTATGAAATTTAAAAAGAAAAACTCAGAATAATAGAAGACGGGAGTCAACCAAACTACTTAAAGAACGCTTGACAAAGTTGGGTTATCTTAAAACAAGCGAGGTTCTATGATTCAAGCCATACACAAATTAGTAACTTTTGAAGATTTTGCAGCTTGGCGGCCTGAGGGTGGGAGATATGAATTACATGATGGCGTGATTGTTGAAATGGCACAACCAGTGGGAGATCATGAGGATGTTGTTGGTTTTTTGGCGCTAAATATATCTATCGAAATTGGGCGACAAAAACTTCCTTACTTCATTCCAAAAACTGTATTAGTCAAGCCAGTTGAAGGTGAATCAGCTTATTCCCCAGACATCTTAATAATCAATCGACCAAATTTAGTGAATGAGCCTTTATGGAAAAAAGAATCAACTGTATCTCAAGCTACATCTATTCCATTATTTATTGAAGTTGTTAGTACTAATTGGCGAGATGATTACTACAAAAAATTAGCTGATTATGAAGGTATAGGTATTCCCGAATATTGGATTATAGATTACGCGGCTATAGGTGCTAGGAAGTTTATTGGCAATCCTAAACTGCCTACTATATCCATTTATCAATTAATTGATGGTGAGTACCAAGTTACTCAATTTAAAGGCGATACCCATATTGTCTCGCCTACTTTCCCAGAATTGAATTTAACCGCCGAACAGATTTTTCAAGCTGGAGGTGTGCAAATATAGCCACACTTACCAACACCGAGACAGATACAATCGCATTTCTTAACAGTTAGTGATGGTATTATCTATATTTCATAGACAATATTTTTTATCAATGCGTCAGACAAAACCATCTAATTAATTTTATCTGATTCCTTTCATCACAAACTTTCTGCTTCTGCGATCGCTGTCGAACTCATGTTAATCTTAAAAATCAATGATATTTCTTGAACTCGTATTACAAAACTTTGGCCCTTACAGTGGCAAACAGGTAATCAATCTTAACCCAAAAATTGATGAGGAAAACTCACACCCAATCATCCTATTAGGTGGTATGAATGGCGGCGGAAAAACTACGCTTATGGATGCTATTCGTCTCGCCCTTTATGGCCCCCGCGCCCAATGTTCTACCCGTGGTAATTTAAGTTATAGTGATTTTCTCAATCAATGCGTTAACAACAAAATAGATCCAGTTGCAGACACCCGGATTGAATTGCTTTTTGAACATATTGAAAATGATAAGCCAATAAAATACCGTGTTGTGCGTAGCTGGACAAAAAATCCTAAAGACGGGAAAGATACGCTAGGTATTTTAGGCGACAGTGATACCTGGCCTGATGCTTTAGTTAATATCTGGGATGAATATATAGAAAATCTCCTGCCATTAGGGATTTCCAACTTATTTCTCTTTGATGGTGAACAAGTTAAAGAACTTGCAGAACAAGAAACACCACCACCAGTTGTAGTAGATGCAATTCGTGGACTTTTAGGTTTAGAATTGGCAGACCGTTTAGCAGTTGATTTAGATATATTAGTTAACCGTAAACTTAAAGAAGTTGGTAATAGCAAGGATTTAGCAAACCTAGAGGAAATTGAAACTAGGTTAACCCAACAGCAAGAAGATTATCAAACAACAGAAGAGAAAGTAGAAATTCTCAAAAATCAGGTAGAAGAGTTAGAACAAAAGCAGCAAGAAGCCTTTGATAAATTCATTTCTGAAGGCGGGAAGATTGCAGCAGAACGCAATCAACTAGAATTACAACAGGATACAAAAACTGCGGAAATTGAACAAGTACGTCAGTCGATGTGTGAATTAGCGGCTGATGTTTTACCTCTGGCATTAATTCCTAATTTACTTAATCAGGCGCAAATACAGGGAGAAAAGGAATTTCGCCATCAACAGGTACAAATTTCTAAAGATTTGTTACTTGAACGAGATCAGCGCTTACTAACTTGGCTAAATCAAGTTGAAATTTCTCCGATAGAAGTTGAAAAAATCCAATCATTTTTAATCCAAGATGTAGATAGTTTATATGCAAAAACTATCCAGATAGAAGCACCTTGGCTATTAGCCGATGATGAAACTTTAAGTCAGCTAGATAATCTCATATATCACTTACAAAATTCTAAACTTTCTGCGAAAGAGAAATTAGCTATTCTCAAAAATAAGGAAGAAGAAATTCATACTCTAGAAAGGCAAGTGCAAACAGCAGCAGCACCAGAAGATTATACAAAGCTGCGTCAAGCACTAGAAACGGCACAAAATCAAGTTGTTGAAGCTAAAGCAAATTACGAAACAATCCGCCGCCGTTTAGCTGAATTAGAAACTATTATTGCCAAGTCAAAGAGAGAATTAAGTGATTATACTGTAGAAAATATTAAACATAAAAATAGCGAGCATATTATTACCTCTGCGGCTAAAGTTCAAAATACACTCAAGATTTTTCGTGAAAAATTAACTCTGCGAAAACTGAATAAATTAGAGGAGGAAGTTAAAAATTGCTTCCTTTATCTCCTCCATAAATCAGACTTGGTGCATCGCATCACCATTGATACTAAGACTTTTAGCCTTTTGCTTTACGATTTAAATGGTAAACCTGTGCCTAAACATCGTTTATCAGCAGGTGAAAAACAACTACTTGCGATCGCATTCCTCTGGGGTTTAGCCAAAGTCTCCGGCCACCGCCTACCAGTAGCAATCGATACGCCACTAGGTAGACTAGACTCATCTCACCGCAGTAACTTAGTTGAACGTTACTTTCCATCTGCCAGCCACCAAGTGATTTTGTTATCTACGGATACTGAGATTGGAAAGAAAGAAGTCGAAACACTGCGAGAAAACGAAGCGATCGCTCGTGAATACCTCCTTAAATACGACTCTTCTACCCGTCAAACAACTATCCAACCAGGATATTTTTGGTAGTAAGCTGATGTGCATCTAAATTGTATAGTACGAAAACGTAAAATTATTGTAGTGCGGGCATCTTGTCCGCATCGCATATACAAATTAAATACGCAACAGCTTAGATATTATTAAAAAATTGGCGGAGCGCGATTTTTCCAACTCTAGATATTTACAATATATATATATTGGGCTTTGAAAAGTAGATAAGCAATGATGAACTTACCACATTTACTAAAAATTGAGCGTGACCTACGTGCTTTGTCATTAGAAGAACTAGAATGGGTTTTAGAACTTATCACAAGTCAAGTGCAAGAAAAGAAGCAAATATCAGATAGCTTTACTGATGTTAAATATATGAATGAACAACTAGCTGCAATGGCTAGTGATTTAGATATACAGTCAGAAATCGCCTCTATAAATAATGAATTTAGTGTTACAGAAATGGATGGGTTAAAAAAAGGTTTAACAAAGTGGTGAGCATTGAGAGAGGACAAATTTATTTTATAAATCTTAATCCAGTGCGGGGACGAGAACAAGCAGGAACACGACCAGTTTTAGTGTTATCTATAGACGCTATCAACCAATTACCTTTGGTTGTAACTGTAGTTGTAGGTACGAAAGGAACAAATATTAGGCACGATTATCCAAACAATATACGAGTATCTCCTAGTGACAGTGGATTGCGACTAGAAACAGTATTTTTATGTTTTCAAATTCGCTCTTTAGATCCAAATCGCTTTCCTGATGACCCATCTGGCAAAATTTCGGACTCCAAAATGCTTGAAGTTGAAACTGCGGTTCGCTACTGTTTGGGTTTATAAACGAAAACTACCTCAATTTTTAGGAAGATAATGGAATCACCCATTGAAAGAATAAAACTCTCCCAAACAGCCAAAGATCAACTTACCAAACTTAAACGCAGCACCAAAATTGACCAATGGAATATCTTATGTCGTTGGGCGTTTTGTCGTTCCCTCGCAGAATCAACCACACCCTCCCCCGTCCCAATTCCCCAAGATAGCAACGTCGAAATGAGTTGGCGCGTCTTTGGCGGCGAAATGTCCGACATTCTCCTCCTCGCCCTCAAACAACGCTGTCACAATGACGGTTATCCCACCGACAAAGAAACCCTCGCTACCCAATTTCGCCTGCATTTGCATCGCGGTATTGGCTACTTAGCAGGCGATCCAAATATCAAGAAAATTGAAGATTTAATTGAACTAGCGGTTAAAAATTGAAAGGATATTAGTTGACTGTTAACTGTTCACTGTTAACTGACAAATAATATTATGCCTGAAGCGCTAGAAATTGAGCGTCATAGAGCTGCGATCGCTCGCACTGACATATCTCGCCCTGTACGATTGGCCATAGAATGGGCAATCCTGAATCCAGATACCACCTTTTTTGATTACGGTTGCGGCTATGGTGGTGATGTCCAGCGAGTAGCAAACTTAGGTTACACCAGCGCAGGTTGGGATCCTTACTACCATCCCGATGTTCCACGCACCGCCGCCGATGTGGTCAACTTAGGTTATGTCCTCAACGTTATCGAAGATCCAGAAGAACGCCGTCAGAGCCTTCGCCAAGCTTGGGAACTCACCGGCAAAGTTTTAATTGTCGCGGCTCAAATATTAATTAACGCACCCAGCAAAACCCAACTTGCTTACAATGATGGCATTGTGACGCGCCGCAATACTTTTCAGAAATATTACGAACAGCAAGAACTCAAAACTTATATTGATGAAGTCCTAAATGTCGATGCAGTACCGATCGCGCTAGGGGTTTATTTTGTTTTTCGAGATGAAGCTGAAAAAGAAAGTTACAAAGCTATCCGCTTCTTTTCTACCACTTCTACACCGCGAGTCCGTATCCCCACTAAGCGGTTTGAAGATTATCAAGAACAGCTACAACCTCTAATGGCTTTCTTTACCAAGCGCGGTAGACTACCTGTGAAAGGCGAATTGGAAAATGAACAGGAATTACTGAGCGAATTTGGTAACTTCCGCCGCACCTTTGGTGTAATTTTACAAGCTACTGATGAGGCTGAATGGGATGCGATCGCTTATCGTCGTTCTCTGGATATCCAAGTTTATCTTGCCCTCACCCACTTTGATAAACGCCCTGCATGGCAAAAGCTAGCCCCAGAAATGCGTCACGATATCAAAGCTTTTTTTAGTAGCTACGAGGAAGCGTGCCTTGTAGCCGACCAAAAACTTTTCAGCTTAGGTAAACCTGGGGTGATTCAAACTGCTTGCGAAAAAAGCAAAATTGGTAAACATACACGTGGTGCGCTTTACGTCCATGTTTCGGCATTAGCTGCACTCGATCCTTTGCTACGAATTTGTGAAGGTTGTGCTAGCCGAACCATTGGGCGTGTAGATGGAGCCACATTGATCAAATATCACACTGATAAGCCGCAAATATCCTATCTGTTTTACCCTGATTTCGACACCGATCCCCATCCGGCGTTAAAAGCCAGTATAGGTATTGACTTAAAAACCCTCTTCATCACTCACCGAGACTACGAAACTAGGGCAAATCCGCCAGTTTTGCACCGAAAGGAAACATTTGTTACCAGCGACTACCCACGTTACCAAGAATTTGCTAAACTCACCCAACAAGAACAGGAATTAGGATTGCTCAAGGATAAAAGCGATATCGGTACGCGTGAAGGTTGGGAAAAATGCCTTGTTGCACACGGGGTAGAAATCAGAGGGCATCAGGTTTATTCAATTAAGGAAATTAAATAGAGAAAATATTAGCAGATTTGTGTGCTTATACGAAATTAGACAGCAGCTATGGCAAGATAACTGCAATTCAATTAGACAACAAGGAATCTTCAATATTGTGCAAGTAAATAAATCGCTGCTACGAATTTTTGGCAGCCCGAAGATGGGAGCTTTGTTATTTCTTGGTTTCTCATCAGGGTTGCCGTTGTATTTAACCAGTCAGACATTACAAGCCTGGTTGACCAAAGAAGGAATCAGCTTGGCAGCGATCGCCGCTTTTAGTTTAGTTAAGCTACCATATTCTTTAAAATTTCTCTGGTCGCCTTTACTAGATAGATTTGTACCGCCTTTTTTGGGGCGGCGTAGAGGTTGGCTGGTAATTATACAAGTAGCATTACTGTTAAGTATAGCTGCGATGGCTTTACAAAACCCATCCCAAGGGCTACAACCTTTTATAATTGCTGCTGTAGCTGTTGCTTTTTTTAGCGCCAGCCAAGACATTTTAGTTGATGCTTACCGCACTGATGTAGTGGAAGTGGAAGAAAGAGGTGCTGGGGCATCTATTTACTTGTTGGGTTATCGCATTGCCATTCTAGTAACCGGTTACGTCACCCTATTTTTGGCAGACAGAATGCCTTGGCAAGCTGTTTACTTGTTAATGTCGCTGTTGATGCTTGTAGGCGTGGTAAGTTCTATTTTTGCACCAGAACCAGTCCTGCGCGATCGCCCGCCTCAGACTTTATCCGCCGCCGTCAAATTACCCTTCATTGAATTTTTCCAGCGTCATGGCTGGCTACAAGGACTTTTAATCTTGATATTCATTGTGATCTACAAGCTGGGAGATTCTTTACTAAAGAATGTATCCACCCCATTTTTGTTAGATAAAGGTTTACATTTCACTCAAACCGATATCGCATTTCCTGGCGCATTGGGAATTTTCGCCACTATTGTTGGTACCTTGGCAGCAGGAGCAATAATGACCAAAATTGGTGTTAATCGCTCACTCTGGATATTTGCTATACTCCAAGCTGTCGGTAACTTGGCTTTTTTTGCCCTAGCAGTAGTCGGTAAAAATTTCTATCTGATGTTAGCTGCCGTTAATATAGAACAATTCTGTGCTGGTCTAGAAACTGCTGCTTTTGTAGCATTTTTGATGAGTCTTTGTAACCAAAGCTTTTCAGCTACACAGTACGCCTTACTTTCCAGTTTACAAGCTTTTAGTAGAGATATTGTCACGGCTCCAGCAGGTACATGGGCACAAGCCACTGGTTGGTCTACATTCTTTCTACTGACAGCAATAGCAGCTTTGCCAGGATTACTATTATTGCCATTTTTTGCCCCTTGGAATCCCAAGCCAGTGGTAGTATTATCCAGACCAGGACTTGACGACGAAGAAGAGGATATATGGGGAATCAAGTAGTTATTGCTGTCGGCACATTTATTCTCTTACTGACTGGTTTATTACTTGGGTATGTTCTCTCGCAGTTAGTTTTGGGATATCTAGCATTTAATCTCCTAACTTTTTTCGGAACACTCAGCCTAATTTTAATTTTTGGTACACTTTATTACGTTTTATTTTGGCAGTTACGAAGAGATCAGTCTCGACCATCAACTATAAATCAAGAGATACCAAACCAGGTAGACGATGGTGTATCTGATAGCTATCTCAAAAATAGGCTAATTGCTAAGTTATCTGGTGACACTGCCGTTGCCGAAAGGTTAATTGAACAGGCAAAGGAAACTTATCCTGGAATGCCGGAAAATTGGTATTGCGAAAGAGTGCTTGATGACTTAGAACGCAGCCAATAGTACTAGGGGAGTAGGCAGTAGGGAGTAGGGAGTAGGGGGAGATGAGGAAGACAAGGGGGAATTATTTAACAAGTTTCTTCCCCAATTCCCAATTCCCAATTCCCAATTCCCAATTCCCAATTCCCAATTCCCAATTCCCAATTCCCAATTCCCAATTCCCAATTCCCAATTCCCAATTCCCAATTCCCAATTCCCATATACAGAAAATTGCTAAAATAAAGAATACTTCACAAATCTTCAGCTAAATTCTCATAAAAGTTCCTAGCTCTCTTTGCAATTAAAATATGGCTATTTTTCGTCAATACATCGCCCCACTGCTTGCAGTTTTGGTATTTATCTTTGCCCTAGTCGCAGTCAGCGCCCGTATCTTTTTACCATCCGATATGGCAGCACCTGCACCAATTGAAGAGGTAGGGATAAGTTCTCAACCCACTCCTGCTAATTTGCCACCAGCAGCACATACTAATTCGTAATGACGCTCCTGCGTCGCTACCGCTACGCTAACGTAATTCGTAATTGGTATAACTCACCTAGCTAAGAAACAAACGTCAGAAGTGTCTGAGCAACTACTACCAGGGTATATGATTCGCCGTGGTTCGACATTGGAGCGATCGCTGCTGCTTAAATTCATGCACCGAACTTACCAGGATCTCTTTCCCAATGAGGATTTTTCTCACCTAGAGCAAACAGTTAAGCAATACTTTTCTAGCGATACGCCTTTGTGGTGGGTAGAAGAAGAGGGGGAGCAGGGGGAGATGAGGGAGATGAGGGAGATGAGGGAGACAAGGGAGACAAGGGGACAAGGGGACAAGGAGAATAACTATACTCAATTCCCAATTCTCAATTCCCAATTCCCAATTCCCAATTCCCAATCCCCCATCGCCTGCCTTTGGGTGGGTAATGCCATAGATCAAGTGCAGGGTAATCGCCATGCTCATATCTTTATCCTCTACGTTGTACCAGAACATCGGCGGCGAGGTATTGGTACAGCCTTGATGCGATATGTGGAAAATTGGGCAATTCAAAGAGGCGATCGCCAGATCGGATTACAAGTGTTTCAATCAAACAAACCCGCATTAAATCTTTACAATCAGTTAGGTTATCAAACCCAATCCCTGTGGATGGTAAAATTCCTGAGTGCAGAAAAATAAACTAGAGAACAGCCGTAACATACTTTAGTGTTTGAGTATATAACGGTTCTCGTTTGGATAAAATTCAACGAGGGGAAAAGAAAGTGTATAATTACGCAATTTATAAAGTTTTAACTTATTGGCACGGGGATTATGTATTAATCCCTTTTCGAGATTGAAATGAAATTATGTATGACGAAGACGATCTAAGCCTACTCGATATTGAGGAGGAGCTAGAAAGCCCCCTAGATAAAATAGAGCCGCTAACTGCCGATTCAGTTGTGGCGAAGCCCGATCCGGAAGTGATGCTAGCCCTCCTGGAAAATCCCCAGCCCCAGCAAAGAATGTTAGCGGCGCGTGCTTTTTGTGATATAGAAGATGCGCGTGCTACCCCCCATCTGATTCGCCTCTTAACTGATATCT
Source organism: Nostoc sp. 'Peltigera membranacea cyanobiont' 232 (assembly GCF_002245985.1). Taxonomy (NCBI): domain Bacteria; kingdom Bacillati; phylum Cyanobacteriota; class Cyanophyceae; order Nostocales; family Nostocaceae; genus Nostoc; species Nostoc sp. 'Peltigera membranacea cyanobiont' 232. Next base: position 12,239 of record NZ_NOLK01000109.1, on the reverse strand, counting down.
GTCCCTTAGTCAGGGTGAGCGCATCTTATGCCCTTGGACGCAATCCCAGTTCAGAAGCAGTGACTCCATTAATTGCTCAACTAAACAGTGATTGGAATGGCTATGTGCGTAAAGGCGTTGTTTGGGCTTTAGGAAACTGTCGCGATCGCCGTTCTTTACCGCCCCTAGCAGATGCCTTAAGAACAGACATTTCCGCAGTGCGTTTGTGGGCTGCTAGCTCCTTAGCACAGATGGCAGAAGTTGGTTATGAAGCAGTTATCGGGGCAATACCACCATTAATTGAAGCCTTAGTCAAAGATCCTGTGGCAGCAGTACGGAGTAACAGTGCTTGGGCAATTGGTCAACTGTGCCGCGAACTACCTTCTAATGTAGTTTACGCCACAGCGATTGATGCTTTAATTCAAGCCTTTGCCGAGGATCAAGATTTGGGAGTCCGGGAAGACGCGAAAGCTTCACTCTTAGGAGTGGGCGATCCCCGTGGCTTACAGCTAATTGAAACCCTGGAACAAGAAGGTTGGTTTTGATTTGGGTATGGGGCATTAACAACAGACGCGATTAATCGCGTCTCTCACTAACCTTCAGCTACAGCTTTGACCAAATTTAAGTCATAAGGACGTTCAGTATCATCCTCGCCCAAATATTCCCCATTTTGAATTTCCAGAATAACTAGCGGGATATGTCCAGGATTTTCTACCTTATGTAGGGTTGCTGCGGGGACATAAGTTGACTCATTTCGATTCAGTAATATTTCCGCATCGCCACAAGTTACCTTGGCTACACCGGAGACTACAACCCAATGTTCATTGCGGTGATAATGAATTTGTGGTTTAATTCCGTGCCTGGGCTTGATTTCAACACGGCTAATTCTATAAGTATCTCCCTCCTCGATCACCTCCACCTCACCCCAGTATCGTGTGCCTGAATGTGGAGGCAATTCGTTGATATTTGACTGAGTATTATTTTCATTGGGAGTCATAATCAATTTCTCAACCAGATAAGTATTAGTATTTTTCTGTAATTTACCGTAAAGGGGATAAACCTGGGTATGGAGATACAGTCATAACTGCTCTAACTTTACTCTAGGGAATTATTCATCCCCCCGTATACTGAATCCGATAAATCCGATTATTGGCTTCTTCTGTTAGTAATAAACTACCATCTGGCAACACGAGTAAACCTACAGGTCGTCCCCAAGTAGTTGGTACAGAAGGATTTAGCAAAAAGCCTGTGATAAAGTCTTCGTAATAGCCAAGCGATCGCCCCTTAGCATCGAAGGGAACAAATACAATTTTATAACCAGTACCGCGATCGCGATTCCAAGAACCGCGAAAAGCAGCAAAAGCACCGTTGCGGTATTTTTCTGGAAATGTCTTACCATCATAAAACTGTAAACCCAATGCTGCTGAATGCGCTTGGAACAGCACATCTGGGGTTTGGGTGCGGGCTGCTAATTCGGGGCGTTTACTTTTGCCATCGGTTTTTTGACGCGGATCGAGGTTGTTTGGTGTCAGATAGGCATAAGGCCAGCCGTAAAATGCCCCCTGTTTAACCCGTGTCAGATAGTCTGGAACCAAGTCATCACCGATTCCATCGCGTTCGTTAATAGTGGCGTAAAGTTCTTTAGTTACAGGATGAAAGTCCAAACCAACAGGATTACGCAAGCCGGAAGCGAAAGTTTGCTGTTGAGAACCATCTAAATTCATTACCTGTATCGAAGCGCGTGGTAGGGGTTATTCATCCACATTGGTTCCCGATCCCACTGAGACATATAATTTATTGCGATCGGGTGAGACAACAACATTGCGCGTCCAATGGTTGTTATAACCTTGAGAAGGCAAATCGGCGATTTTTTCCCCTTTACCCGTAATCTTATTTTGACCTTGAGTATAGGGAAAACGCACCACAGCATCTGTATTTCCTAGAAAAAAGGAATTATCTGCAAAAGCCATACCGAAGGGTCTATTGAGTCCGTTGTCCCCACTAGCAAAGGTTTCTCGAATGTCGGCTACGCCGTCACGGTTGCTGTCACGTAATAGACGAATACGATTTTGCCCGGTTTCAGTAACCAGAACATCGCCACTGGGGGTTAAAGCTAGCCAGCGCGGGGCATCTAAACCTTCGGCAAAAACATTAACTGTAAAACCTCGTGGTACGCGTAGCACCGGATCTTGCGGAATCGGCACAACTTCAGGCCGCTTGGAAGCACTTTCTGTTGCGAAGGGTGCTGGTAAATTCTTGAGGTTTATCCGAATCGGCGTAGGTGAGAGTGCTTCAGTTAGGACAATATTTTTTGGCTGTGTAGGATTCTGTGTCAGTTGGGCAGAAGGTACAGATTTTTGTGGTGTGGGATTATCTGAGGAAGCGCGAGTTTGGTTGCAGGCTGCGGCCAAAGTCAGTAAAAAAACTGGTAGCAAGAAACGCGCAAAGACTTTCATGACGGTAAACACCATGAGACAATTTTTCTACTTTAGACTTAAGACTTAATCATTGTCGCCAGTCTAAAGTCCAATTTTTCTTGCTTAGTCAACCTATCAGAGGATTGGGAATTGAAAAGTAAATTATTTCCCAATTCCCAATCTTCACACATATAAGCATTTCTTAGTCAATAAAAAATTTTCAAATTCTGCTGGTGGTAATGGACGACTAAATAGAAAACCTTGCATAGAATTACAGTTGTGTTGGCGCAAAAAAGCTAGTTCTGCTTCCGTCTCTACACCTTCAGCAATTACATTTAAATTGAGATTATGAGCCATCTGAATTAATGCTTTAGTAATGGCTGATTTTTGTGGGTCTTTTGCAACATTATGAATAAAATAACGGTCGATTTTTAATGTATTGATTGGTAAGTTTTTCAGATATATCAAAGAAGAGTAGCCTGTCCCAAAATCATCAATGGCAATTTTTATACCCAAAGATTGCAGTTTGCTCATAGTAGCGATCGCACTATTTACATCTTGCATAATCATGCTTTCAGTTAGTTCTAGCTCTAAGTCATCTGGTTCCAAATTATTGATCCCTATAAAGTTGACTATTTTATGAATAAAATCTGGTTGATTAAATTCGATGACTGATAGATTTACAGCAACAATCAAGGAATTAATTCCGATATCACGCCAGCTTTTTAATTGTTTACATACACTTTTTAATACCCATTTACCAATTGGAACAATTAAACCCGTAGACTCTGCTAACGGAATAAATTCTGTTGGGTAAATCATCCCCAATTCTGGACTTTGCCAGCGCAATAAACTTTCAGCAGCTACTATTTTCCCAGAAGTAATATCAAGTATTGGTTGATAATAGATTTCAAACTCTTGAAAATTATGTTGTTTGATAGCCCGGTGTAAGCTAATTTCTAACAACTGCATTTTGGGAGACAAATTGTTAATTGCAGTCTGAGGAGATAAATACCTTTTTAAAGTAGCGTGCTTTTCTAACCTGTTCATGATAGCACTTAATAACTCAGCCCGAGTGAATGGCTTAGTTATATAGTCATCAGCACCCATATCCATACCTAGACGGAAGTCAGATTTGGCAGATTTGGCAGTGAGAAAAATGAAGGGAATTGTTGCCGTTGAAGGATCTTGGCGTAACGCTGTTAGCACGCCATAGCCGTCAACTTCTGGCATCATCATATCGCAGAGAATTAAATCAGGAACTTCGCAGATAGCTAAATGTACACCGATTCTGCCATTTGCCGCAGCAATAGTTTCAAAGTCCTCAGCTTCTAGCAAATCTAAAAGATTTTCACGGACTGCTTCCTCATCTTCTATTATTAAAATTTTGGGCATATTTTACCTCAATTTATATTTGATTATTTGATAACATAATGACAATAAAATTTATACCAAATCCCGGTATAATTGTGACAAATATTTTACCTTAGTACATATCCAAACATTTTTTGACAATTGCCATTCCTAATCCAGTGCCTAGTATACGCTCGACATTACTGCTGTGATGAAAAGATTGCAATACCGAATGGAGATGGCTAGACCAAAAGCCAGGATCTTCAAGTGTTTCCCGCGCTTTATAAGCCGTAAGAGTGACAATATTTTCGCTTATAAATCTACTACGAAAATCTCCTGAACTCTTACAGGTGTAAATTACTGTAGGGCTGGAGGAGAGTAAATATTGCAGATATTGAAGGCTTTCAAGTCGCGTCCACCATATTTCCCAATTTGAAAACCCAACTACATGTTGTGGTTGTAGCCCGCTCAACTTGAGTGCTGTTTGGTTTACTTTTAGCACAATGCCTTTTTCTATCAGCAATCCGATAAACTGGAAAGTTCCGTTGAAGATGCCGTGAAATCGTATTTCACTCTCACGCAATCCTACTTTTGCTACACGGGAGGTACTATCCACACAAACTCCAATGAGGCGAGCCAATTTGTCGTGTCTGTCAGTACTATAGCGCGTGGTAGTAAGCATTTGTACTTGAGTAACTGGATCTCAACGAGAATTTGATATGCTATAGGAATCCGATTTGATTTTTGAAATACACGTAAGGTGTGTTATGCGTAAGCCGTAACGCACCTGACTCCAAAGCTTTTGGTGTGTTACGCTGACCCTAACACACCCCACATATACTTAGATTTTTTAATAAATCAAATCGGATTCCTATAGAAGGAAGAAACTTGTTTAATAATTCTCCCTTGTCCGCCTGCTCCTTCTGCTGCCTTGCATCTTCATTAGGGATGCAACTGCACCCGTCGTTCGCCGTAACGCAATAGCCTTTCTATAGTTACAAGCCGATTTTCCCAAACTTTGACTTGATAGGAATTCGACTTAATTTCTTGACTCATCAATACCCGAAATTGAGACTGGAAACGAGTTAGAGAGGCTTTCGCCACTAGCAAGTTACTAGCAGAAGGGGAAGCAGCAAGCTGATTTAAAGCACTGCGTAAAACTTCTGCCTGGTTGTTAAAATCTGATATTGTCTGGGCGGGTCTTTCTAGTGGGTCATTTTGGAAAACAAATTTCCATTCCCGTTGCAGCGCGGTGTAACGGATGGCGGCAGTTTGAAAAGGTTGGCGGTGAGGAATCGGTTCACTTGTTTTGGATTGAACTCTACCTTGGGTGCTAATAAAAAGCTTTTGTAGATCGTTATTAAAATTCTCTGCGGCAAAGAGTGCATAACCACTCACTGGCAAGTCCCTTACCAACTGGAGTTGATCGAATGCCCCAATTGTTGGTAAAGAAAGTAAGCGAATTCCCGGCACTAACAATGTAGCTCCCAATTGTTTCGAGGCGATCCAGGGTTGGGCTAGTCGCTGAAAGCGCGAAGTATCCAGAGCATAAGTCATAGGAACAATTAAATCTACGTCTCCCCGCCTTGCCCAAGTTTCCCAGTTTTGTTGAATTTTCTGAATCCGCTCTTGTTGTGGCAGCGGAAATACTGCAACCGACAAAATCAAATTCGGTCGTTTTTGTCGCAACTGCTCTGAAACTTTGGCAACAAAGCTATCAACTTGCTCGGTGCGAAATGTTGTCCACTTTTGCCACAAGTCTGGTTGACTGGGGGAAATATCGATCGGATCTATGCCAGTAAGTTGCTGAAACTGCGCTCTTGCAGCTTTGCCATAGCCATAAGTTCGACCTGCTGATGGGTCTTGAAAAGGGTAGCGAATGTAGTCTAACTGTAGACCATCCACATCATAGCGAGTAACGATTTCCTCGTACAGCTTGAGTAAGTATTGCCGCACTTCGGGGTTGGCTGGATCAAAGAATGGCTTAGTCTGACCAACGGGAATCATGTTGCCAAGATTATCGTAGTTTGCCCAATCGGGATGAGCCGCCAGTACTGGCCCTGGATAATTTGGACTAGCGTTGATAATCTCATTGTGCCGTTGATTGCCAGCAGCAAAAGTCCAAACCCAAGCGTGTAATTCCATGTCGCGCTCATGGGCTAATTTCACCGCATCTTCTAGTGGGTTCCATCCATGAATTAATGGGTTTTGCTCTTTTGCAACTTGGCTGGGATAAATAGTATAGCCAGCATTAACAGTTTCAAAGAAAACAGTATTAATTCCAGTTTGGGCTAGGCGATCGAAAATCTGGGCTAGTCCCGCTTTGCTACCAGCACGAACAATCGTCCCCCTATCTAACCAAACTGCCCGAATTTCTGGTTGAGCCAACCTCCGATCGACAGGAAACTGCTGCCACAAAATTGTCTTTGCTACCAGCCACTGCTGACGAGCCAGAGCGTAGTTTTTTTGGGCAATCAATTGGGGTAAGTTGTTGGCAATTACTCTTACCTGTGCCAGGGCTTGGTCTTTATTTCTGACTAGCCCACCTAATTTAGTTGAGGCCAATTGCGTTGGCTGCACATTAACAGGTTGGGGAGTGTAGGTATGCAGATGTCTAGCAGACTGCTTTTTCTCAGATATCCCAACGCTTTCATTTGCCACATCGGCTGACACTGCTAAATTAGCGCTTTCTACCCGACCAATTAGATTTTCTAGCTCTTGCTGGAGGGCGATCGCTTCATTGTTATCAATCGGCTGATTGGAGTTCGGCGTAACATCCAGACGTACCGCTTGTTCTAACTGATCGATAGCCTCGGAATTGGGGGGTTTGACTATAGTCAGCGCTCTCGGTATGGGAGCAGTCGCACTTTTAGGAGGAGGAGATGGTGGAGATGAGGGAGGAGATGAACTGCCCCTCTGCATCTCTGCCCCTCTGCCCCCTTGCTCCCTTGGCGCAACTGCTACCGTTGTAGAGCAGTTTGAGGAGCCTCCTGTTACTTTTTTCATCCGACTTGATGGTGGTGGCGCTGTCAAATAATGATTGAGAGCAGCTTTTAACCAGGCATTATCTAATTCTGCTGCTGAGGCTGTATCTGTTCCCCAGCGCCAGCCAAAAAAGGTGGAACGCTCAGTTGTTACTACTGCGGCTGGATTATCTTTGGAATTCCAAACAGCAGCAGATTCAGCGCCCATATCATTTGGAATCACAACGCCGCCGCGTATTTTGCCAAAGAGTTCAGTTTGATTTGCCCATTCTGGGGTATTAGTTTTTATGGGTTTAATCTGTTCTGTATCACTAAGGCTGAATCCCCAATAACCTCCCAAGAGCGATCGCAATAACTGCCGCACTCCTGCCGATGACAAACTACCCAAGGGGCCACTAGCAATCAAGCGCCCTCCCTTACTCATCCATTCTTCGAGAGCGATCGCTTGGGTTGGCGTTAATGTCTCGACATTTGGCAAAAATAATACCCGGCGATCGCCCCAATCTGCCCCACTCTTGACATCATTTAGGGGAATTACACAATATTTAACCCCTATTGTCTGCAAGCGGTCAGTTATCCCTGTCCATTGATTCGCATTTTCTGGGCTATGCACTACGCTCAATACAGGTTCTTCAGTCGCCGCCGTCACTGGCAAAATACTAAAACTATTTAAAATTAAAAAGTTAAAACTTAAAATGAAGAATCCGGCTTTTTTTATTTGTGAATTTGCCTTTTTATGATACTCTTTCCGATTCTTCACTACTGACTCCTCAGTGGATTAATTATTAGGCATTACTTCTTATTTATCATCCAGCATAACAATAAATTACCTCCGAAAAACAACTGATCTTTTATAACTAAACCTGAGCATAATTAAAAATACAGTTTTTGATTAAATCTTCCACTCCTGCTAATGGGAAAATTTTTGTATTTAGTCTACTAGCTAATTCTTCAATCCTCATATCATCTAAAAATACTAATTCCCCATTTTTTAACATGACATTGGGTAGCAAAATCCCATCACCTAAATCTTCACCTTCCAAATTTAAAAGCAAATCATGACCAGTTAGCAATCCGGTTACACTGATAGTTTGTCCCCAATAATCACTACATAAAGCACGCATATTTACTTCTAAACCTTCAACAGAATTTAAGCGTTTCAAAATAGGTTGAAATGCTTTTTCTACGGCGTTGCCCACGACCCAAGTTAATTTTCTTTGAGGATATACTTTTGGCGGAAGTAATTCTGCTGCAACGGTGGCAAATTGCTTGATAAATAATTGAATCGAACCAACTCCGTTATCAATTTGGGGGTATTCTTCATATTCTGATTCGCTGGGTAATTCCTTACCTGCAATCAAAAACCACTCATCAGCTAACCAAACAACGCTAGAACCGAATTGTTGGCAAAATTGCCGTGAGAGGATTTGCACCTGGGAAATGACTTCTTGAGCTTTTTCCCTAGTTACAGGTATGAGTTCGTCTTCTGGAGGTCGAAACCTTGTCAACCCAACTGGTACAACTGCCACTGATGCCACCGCAGGCAGTTCACCAGTATGAAAAGACGCTAAATCTTTGAGAGTTTGTTCCAGGTGTTTGCCATCATTTATACCAGGACAAACAACAACTTGAGCATGAATTTGTAGTCGCCTTTTTTGAAACCACTTCAATTGTTGTAAAATTTGCCCCGCACGCGGATTTTTTAGCAGTCTAATTCTCACATCTGCTTCTGTAGCATGAACAGAAACATACAATGGAGACAAACGCATTTGCTCAATTCGCTGCCATTCTTTTTCTGGCAAATTGGTCAGGGTAAGATAAGAACCGTACAAAAAGCTCAGACGATAGTCGTCGTCTTTCAAGTACAAGCTGGTGCGCTTACCTGGTGGCTGTTGGTCGATAAAACAAAATGGACAGCGATTATTACACTGAATTAAGCCGTCAAATAGGGCAGTTTCAAATTCTAGTCCCAAGTCTTGGTCGTAATCTTTTTCGATTTCCAGGCTATGAGTTTTACCAGCAGCATCTAAAACTTCTAGTTCCAAAACTTCATCAGCACACAGAAACTGATAATCAATTAAATCGCGGGGATGTGTACCATTGATTGCAACGATCGCATCCCCAGCCTCAAAGCCAATCTCGGCGGCTATTGAGTCGGGAAGAACTTTGGTAATTCGGGCGGGATGAATGGTAGTCATGGGAATTAGGAATTGGGAATTGAGAATTTGTCATTTGCTTTAAACAAATGACAAATGACTATTATGAAATTATCCTTTCCAACCTGCTGCGATCGCAGCTAAGATAGTGATGCCAAATGCTAATCTATACCATACAAAAATTAAAGTGTTTTTGGTTTTTAAGTATTCGAGCAAAAATGCAATTGATAGGTAGGAAAAAATAAAGGTTGAAATAATCCCTACAATTAATAGTCCAACAATATTATCGGGTAGTTGGTGAGCTTGAAATAATTTGAAGATTTTCAAACTTTTATAGAGCGTAGCAATGGTAAGAGTTGGAAACCCTAACAAGAATGAGAATTTCGCTGCTGTATCGCGTTCTAATCCTAAAAATAAGGCAGTTGTCAACGTCGAGCCAGAACGGGAAACTCCCGGAATTAAGGCAAGTGTTTGTCCCAATCCAACTAAAATACCATCCCGAATCTGCAATGAATCAAAATTTCGCTTGCGAGTACCAATTCTTTCTGCCAAAGCTAATACAAGCGCCATGATGATTGACATGATGGCAATAATTAATGCACTCTCTGGTAGAACGTCTTTTAAAAGAAAGCCGAAAATTAAGGCAGGCAAAGTTCCTACTACAATCCCCACTAGAATTTTCCATTCTTCACGTTGCCAATCTTTCTGTTTTAGTGCTTCGATTCCACCTTTGACAATACTAGAAATCAGCGACCAGAAATACCCTACAATTGCGATCACACTGCCAAATTGAATGGCATCGACAAAATCTTTAGAACCTAGTTCTTTCCAACCAAATACCTTTGTAAAAATCAGAAGATGTGCAGTGCTACTGATTGGCAAAAACTCTGTAATCCCTTGAACGATACCCAAAATAAAAGCTTGGATAAACTCCATTGCAATTAATACCTTTTTCCTGTTCTAGACATCATTATGAACATTGTCTAGATGATGATGTTGCTTTATATACTTTCTACTGCACCTAATCTTATCGAAAATCCGATTTTACCGATCAATAACATCATCTAAGACGCTGACCATGTTCTTACACCCACTTCGATAAGTCAACGAAATTTTAGCAGTTCATCAAACTTTAATATTTAACGGACTAATATCGTTCGCTTTTTAACTGTTAAATTTTACCCTTCATCTCTCTGTAGTCCTCTCTCTACAAGAAACTACAGAGCGGTTTTGTCTGGTTTGCACCAGCACTCCGGGAAATTTCAGTATAATTACAATGCCCCTGGGGTGGATTTTAAAGTGTGATATCTTAAATAAGATAAAGTTTAGTAACAAATATTAAAAACTTTGATTAATAATACACTGTCCTCCTACACTGCTTCTACCCCTTCTATTGATACTGAGTTCAATTTGGCTGATACTGGGCACCAAGGGATCGGGCAATTGGAATCTACACTTTCCTTTTCTGCCTCTCTCCCTTTATCTATTTCTGCTAGACAAAGTTGGTTAGTGTTTGCGGCGGCGGTGTTTTTGGTATCAGTGCCAGTATTTGTAGAAGCGCCAATAGTGCGATCGCTACCAACTCTGAGTTTAGCGTTGACAGCATTTTGGCTGTGGCTAAGTTTTTCCTTAATGTCGCGTTCTGCAACTTATGTCTGGGGGGATTTGCTCTTAGGATTTAGCTGGAGTTGGTTAGCAGGGGCGATTTACTGGGGCTGGTTACGTTGGGAACCTTTATGGCATCTACCAGTAGAATCTATAGGTTTACCCTTTGCTTGCTGGTGTCTGGCGAAGAATTGGGGCAAGGTGGGTAGCTGGTTTTATTTAGGTTCTTTACTCGGTACAGTTTTAACAGATGTATATTTTTATCTAGCAGACTTGATGCCCTATTGGCGGCAAATTATGAGAGTAGATGCAGATGGCGCACCACAAATATTACAAAATGCCCTGATGCAAGTACAAACCCCTTGGGGACAAAGTTGGGCAATAATTCTCGCCTTAGTGCTTTCAACAGTCGGGATTTTAGCTTTAGGTCGAAATCAAAGACACTGGTATGCCTTTGGTGGAGCAGTTTTAAGCACAATTTTGGTAGACAGCCTATTTTTGTTAGCTGCGATCGCAGCGTGAAGGAGGCACAAGGCACAAGGTTGCAACGATGGTCTTCTCTCACTGAAACTTTTTCCAGTCAGTCTACGGCACATCAAGAATGATGGTGTAGATAATTAATTAGTTAAGAAATATTACACAATACTCCATCACCCTCAAGTCCTCTTGCTAGGGTCATCGATATTAGACATCACACGGTTTTGTGTCTGCTTGGAAGGTAAAATCAGCCACCCCGAAAAGATTTTGGAGCGTAGGGAATACTACCGGGATCGTTGATAGAAGCCTATTACAGCTATACATGCACTCTGACGACGATAAAAGTTTTTGCCAAAAATAAAGTCAAACCCAGCAACGGTAAATATTGTGGATATTAATACGCTGTATATTAGTTTCTGATGACTGCTGTGTTAATTAAGCTATCAGGTTTTGTCCAAAGTCCAATTGTCCTTTGTCCTGTGTCCTCTGTCCTCTAAGGTAGACGCATTAGCGGCTACTCTGCGATTCTCTCCAACCGAGTACCCGCAGGGTATGACCAATGACTAATGACCAATGACTAATGACAGCTTTTAGCTTAAAACTTTTATTTCTGTTTGATGGAAAGAGGTAGAAAATCGTGAAAGGATTGGCGCGTTTATTAACAGTGTTTAGTTTGTTACTTAGTTGCTGGGGATTGTTGGGAACAACTCAGATAGCCCAAGCTGCTAGTTTCAACAGTTTTGCTTTTCCTCAAGTCCCAATTCTGGCAATTGAGCGGCAGAATCGGGCAGATAAAAAGCTAGGAACGGAATTTGGTAAGAAAATCGATTTGAATAATACCAACGTCCGAGCTTTTCAACAGTATCCAGGGCTTTATCCCACCCTGGCTAAGAAAATCATCACAAATGCTCCCTACAAAAATGTAGAGGATGTATTGGATCTTCCAGGATTGAGCGATCGCCAAAAACAAACCTTGCAAGCCAACTTGGATAAGTTTACCGTGACAGAACTAGAACCTGCCTTCAACGAAGGAGACGATCGCTTTAACAACGGCATCTACAGATAACTGACTTGCAGTTAATGTAGCAAATAGCAGCCCACTCCTAATTCTAGGGAGTGGGATTATTCTATTAAAAATGAATGGGATGAAATTGGACAAATTCCAAATCGCGGAGGATGACCCCAGCCCGATATGCGATCGCCACTCCATCACCCGTACTCACCGCCGGGTTAGTGGTTTGGGCAAATACCTGACCGCCGCCGCCAGT
>NZ_NOLK01000108.1:0-27134 GCF_002245985.1 Nostoc sp. 'Peltigera membranacea cyanobiont' 232 | reverse complement strand
GCTCCCCTGCTCCCCTGCTCCCCTGCACAAGCACGGGCTTTGAGAGGTGTGGTGAGAAATCCGGGTATTAGCTGGGGAAAAAAGGGTTTGAGCCTTCTTTACTTTTCTTCACGCAATTTGGTTATGAGAACGCAGTTGCTTGGGTTGACTTGACCTAGCCAATAATTTTTACATATTTTCTCTTGATGGATAAATACTGGGTCTTGCATTGTACCAAGCTCTATGCAAAGATAATTCTACGCAAAGTCCGGTAACTATATCGACTTATCGAACTATGAGCTTTTCTTAACAATTGATGCTGTCAAATATAGCTGATTACAAATTAGTATATTCAGCGAATTTGAATTGTCAGAGAATAACTTGATTTCAATTCAAGTTTTAGTCAATGTCAGCAGCCAGTGATGAACTTTGTACAATATAACCAATAAAGATGGAATTCTAATGTCTTAGAAGTGTCAGTCCACATAGTATTTGCTTTAGTTTGCCTTAAAAGTAGCCCAGTCTTAAAAAGGCAGTAATTGTCTTATCAAAGACGTTTTTAGTATTCTCTAAAGTGCCATTTTTCATAAGTTTCAGCGACTTTTTGAGTCTCCATTCAACCACTTAGTACTGGTTGCGATATTTGTCGGAAATTTGTATTTTTCTCACTGGTGGAACCTTTGCTAAGTCTATTATCTAATGATTTAGCAGAAACATTGCATCAAGGATTTATGCTGTTCGTCTGTCCAATTTAGAGTTAGTTTATTCATCTTTCAGGTTGAGGAGTTAAAGAGTAATGTCGAATTTTCGCTCAAATTATAGATGGACAATGTTCCTGCTTTTGTTGCTAGATATTTTAGGTATCCTGCTTTTTTATCCAGCCAAAAGTCACGCTGAACTGCCTAAATCTGATGTATCTACTGCTGGAGTAGAAGTTAACAAAGCTCCAGAAGTAGTTGTCAATCAAACAGTAGACACTTCAATGCCACCGCTAACGAGTAAAAAGGCTACAAACCCAGAACGGGTAACACCTGTCTCGCAATTGTTGGAAGTTGCGCCGCCGACTAGTAAAAAAGCGACAAATAATTCTGCGGGACAAGTGACATCCGTCTCGCAACTGTCAGATGTTTTACCTACAGATTGGGCATTTCAAGCATTACAGTCTTTGGTGGAGCGCTACGGTGTAATTGCGGGATATACAGATAGCACATTTAAAGGGAATCGTGCCCTAACACGGTATGAATTTGCAGCTGGGTTGAATGCAGCTTTAGATCGCCTCAATGAATTAATAGCGACTTCAACGACAGATTTAGTCAAACGAGAAGACTTGGGTATTATCAAAAAACTACAAGAACAATTTTCTCCAGAACTTGCTCAATTGCGGGGACGCTTAGATAGCTTGGAAACGCGGACTGCGAAATTAGAAGCAACTCAGTTTACAACTACAACTCAACTTGTAGGTCGAGCGCAGATTGTTTTTAGCGAACTTCTGGCTGGTAATAATGTTGTCACCAAAACACCAGCACCTCGCAATGCCACACTTCAAGGCTCAACCTCTTTACGGTTAAATACCAGTTTTAACGGTAAAGATTCACTAGGTATAACAATAGGAGGTGGAAATATTGAATCATTGGGACAAACAAGAGCTGGATTATTGGGAACTTATGAGGGAAGAACTGCTGATAACTCCAGTATTACTTTTGCACGCAATACTCTTATTCTTAGTGGTGTTCGCTATCGGTTTCTACCTTTTCCAAATACCCAAGTCAACATTTATCCCTTGTCTGATGGAGCTAGTGAGATAGGTCTTTCTGGCCCCATTAACCCATATTTTGAATCGTCTTCTGCAACTGGTGCTAATGGAATTTCCCGATTTTCACGGCGGTCTTTGGTCTATAACTATGGAGATAGCGGCCCCGGAATTGCTATACTCCAACAATTAGGCAAACAAGTTCAATTCGGGATAGCTTACAGCGCACCAAATGGTAACAATCCCGCAGTTAATAATGGCTTATTTTCAGGCAGGTATTTAGCTTTAGCACAGTTAATATACTACTCTTCTAATAGGAATTTTCGGGTGGCTGCAACTTACGTTAATACCTATAGCCCACCAAATACCATAGGTTTTAGTGGAACAAATTTCGGCCCAGCTGTCGGCAGTAACTTGGTAAACAGCACCGTGGCGGGAGCGGGAACTGTGGGCAACCTTTATGGTTTACAGGCGTTCTATCAAGTGAATCCTAAGTTGGCAATTAATGGGTGGGTAAGTTATGCAGCACATCGCTATTTGGGGCGCGGAGATGGCGAAGCTATGGATTGGGCAGTAGGACTGGCATTCCCGGATCTTTTTAGTGAAGGTGCTTTAGGGGGTTTATTAGTTGGTATGGAACCGAAAATGATCGCTCTCAGTAAGGGTGTAGATTTGGGAGCAGGTGCGGGACAAGCGGATAAAGATACTTCCCTACACATTGAGGCATTCTACCAATATAAAATTGGAGATCATATTGAGGTTACGCCGGGTTTGATCTGGATTACTGCACCGAACTCTGATTCCAGTAATCCTGATAGTTTATTTGCTTGGGTTCGTACTGTCTTTAGATTTTAATCGGTGAAAATTAAAGATACAGCAGTTTTCCTTTGCCTGAACTAAAAGCTACGGGTTTTGAGGCAGGAGGCAGTTATTGCTGGAGGTAGAAGGTAGAAACTCTTGATATATGCGTGAGTCCTGTATTTTGTACCTCACTTAAAAAGCAAACTGCTGTATAGGTTTTCTAGCGATGTAGAGCTTTGACACTCCCCAGACTGAACAAATATCGCTACACTCAGCATATCCTTATAATATATTGTGAAGAACTTAACTGTTCTCAAGATTGTTTCGGCTGTGCCGAAAAACATCTTGAGGACATTTCGTTTTTAACTTGCTTATAGCTTTCCTTAATCAAATGAGTTACATCATAGCCCCTTCTCGAAGAGCGGGGAGGGGGTTGGGGGGTGGGGTTCTTGTATCTCACCAGACCGGGAAACGCTATATGCGAATTAATTAAAGGGGACATTTGCGACAGATGGGTTGTGTTACAAAAAAAGTAGGAGTAGAGTTCTAGTGTGGAACTTGAAAACTGGTATTTTGCTACTCACACTGAGTTGCATAATTGCAACTGGTATAGCAGTATATCTGATTGGCGGCATTGAACCAGCACAAATTCAGGCTTTGCTAAAATCTTCTGGAATCTGGGCACCTATTATTTATATTGCATTGTACGTTGTGGCAACAATGTTAGTTCTGCCCTCAACAGTACTAAATTTGACTGGAGGTGCAATTTTTGGCCCTTGGCTGGGTACTTTCTGGACTAGTGTTGGAGCAGTGATTGCAGCAATCATTGCTTTCGTTTTTACTAGAACTATTGGACGGCAAACAGTTGCAAAACGACTCGCAGGACGCTGGCAAGCTATGGATGCTGAGGTACGCCGTGGAGGGCTTTTTTATATGTTTGCCATCCGACTAGTACCAATCATGCCTTATGGCTTAGTCAACTTTGTGGCTGGACTGACTTCTATCAGCTTTAAAGATTATGTTCTAGGTACAACACTTGGTACTGTTCCTAGTGTCTTACCTTTTGTACTACTAGGTAGTTCTGGTCTAAAGGCAGTCAATACTGGTGATTTTTTGCCGCTAATACTCGCCTTGGGCTTAACTGGAATACTGGTAGCAGGGTCTACTTGGTATCGCCATCGTCGGACTTTTCCCAAAAAAGCTGTAGAAAGCCTTAAAAAATCAGACTCTTCAGATTACATAAATCCAAATAATAAATAAATTATCGGAATGGGACTTGAGCCTTGCTAGGTATACTAAGAACCAAACCTCGATCGCGACAAGCAGTCTTTCAGCCTGGCTATTCAAAAATTAAATGAGATTTCTAGATGATACCAAAGTATTCATTGATTGTTCCAATTTATAACGAAGAAGAAATTATTCCTGAACTATACCGCAGACTGAGTGCAGTTATGAATCGGCTGGATGGTCTGGTCGAATTGATTTTAATCAATGATGGTAGCCGCGATCGCTCCTTACAACTACTACGAGAACTCCATCAAAAAGACCCACGCATTTGCTACCTGAGCTTTGCTCGTAACTTTGGTCATCAAATTGCAGTTACTGCTGGTCTTAATTTTGTTCGGGGTCAAGTTATTATCATCCTTGATGCTGACTTACAAGATCCGCCAGAACTAATCCCAGACATGATTGAAAAATGGCGACAGGGCTATCAGGTTGTCTACGCTCAACGCACTCAACGCCTCAAGGAAGGATGGTTTAAGCGTTTTACAGCCTACTTCTTTTATCGCATCCTCAAGAAGCTTGCAGATGTAGAGATTCCTACTGATACTGGTGATTTTTGTTTAATGGATCGGCAAATCGTAGATATTCTCAATTCTATGCCAGAACGCACCCGCTATATTCGTGGTCTGCGTTCTTGGGTTGGCTTTCAGCAAACCGCAATTCAGTTCGAGCGCAACCCCCGCTTTGCTGGGGAAGTTAAATACACTTTCCGCAAATCTTTGGCGCTTGCTATTAATGGTCTAGTATCCTTTTCAATAGTGCCACTGCGGTTATCAACCTACTTAGGCTTAGTGGCGGCGGCGGTGGCCATCTTCATGGCTTTATTAGTCTTGTATTGGCGGCTTTTTCTCCCCCATTCACCTTTAACTGGGTTCACAATTATTTTAATGGCAATTTTCTTTCTCGGATCTGTGCAGTTAGTCAGTGTTGGCATCTTAGGCGAATATATAGGGCGCATCTACGAAGAAGTTAAAGCTAGACCCCTTTATACTTTGGCAGAGGTAGCTGGCTTCTATTCCAAATCCTCCAATTCAACGAATAATTCTGACAAACGAGTTGACGCTCTCCCCCCTAAAAAGGACGGGGATTCTTAAGATATTTCTGCCTCTGTACTTTGTTAATTTTGTAAAATATTCTTTTTAAAGAAAAAGTATCCTGGCTAGGGCTTATGCAAAAAAGCAGTCAAAGCCTTGATTTCCTATAGGAGCAATTTCTGAATTGCTTCTGAGCGCGTATAGTTCTGCGTAAATCCTGATATAGGACTCCTATTTGATTTTTGAACAAGATTCAGTACACATCTATACCCTTCTTTTCTGTTAAGAGTTCCCTATTTCCTGTTCCCTACCTACGCAGATAATTTCAGGAATCAAATCGGATTACTATACATTCACAAAGATTTACAAAAAGCAAGTTTTTTATTTATCAAACTTCTTTTACATAAATTTACATTTAAATTTGTTTGTAAAATACTTGCTTTTTATCGAAAACTGTGAAAAGCTTTGTTATATCACAAACTACGGTTTGCCTATCAATATAAAGTACTTAACGCTAATCTGGCTTAACAAGCCATAAATTGAGGCTACTGATAGTCTTCAAGTAGATAGGCAAACAGATTTATGAATATTTTGCAGCATTGATGGGATGAAGACTTGATGCTTAAGACTTTATCGATGGAGGGGAAATTGTAAATGCTGAAGACGTTAACAACGGATTTTCAACTCGACTTAGAAACAGATGTGCTTGTGATTGGAGGCGGGCCAGCCGGAACTTGGGCGGCTTGGAGTGCTGCATCAAGTGGAGTTAGAGTTGTCCTGGTAGACAAAGGATACTGTGGTACAACTGGATGCGCTGCGGCATCTGGAAATGGTGTGTGGTATGTGCCACCCGATCCAGAAGCACGAGAAACGGCAAAGGCGAGTCGGGAATCATTGGGTGGGTTTTTATCCGATCGCAGTTGGATGGATAGAGTACTGGATCAGACCTATGCAAACGTCAATCAGTTAGCAGAGTGGGGTTATCCCTTTCCTACCGACGATGAAGGCAAACCCTATCGGCGATCGCTGCAAGGGCCAGAGTATATGCGGCTGATGCGGCGGCAAATTCAACGCGCTGGAGTCAAGATTTTAGACAACAGCCCCGCCTTAGAACTACTAGTAGATGTAGATGACGATGGTGCCGTTGCTGGTGCAACAGGTGTGAATCGTCAGACTGGTGAGAAATGGATAGTGCGATCGCAGTCCACAATTATCGCAACTGGTGGCTGTGCATTTCTCAGCAAAGCGTTAGGATGCAACGTCTTAACAGGGGATGGTTATTTAATGGCGGCAGAAGCAGGAGCGGAGATGTCGGGTATGGAATTCTCCAATGCTTACGGCATCTCCCCCGCCTTTTCTTCAGTTACCAAAACCCTGTTTTATAATTGGGCAACTTTCACCTACGAAGACGGTACTGTCATTCCGGGGGCAAGTTCTCATAGACGCTCAATAATTGCCGAAACATTGCTGCAACAGCCAGTTTACGCCATCATAGACAAAGCGGCTGAATCGATGCGGCCATCTATGCGTTTAGCACAGCCCAACTTCTTTTTACCCTTTGACCGTGCAGGGATCGATCCATTTACTCAACGTTTCCCTGTGACTCTGCGCCTAGAGGGAACTGTGCGCGGTACGGGAGGAATTCGGATTGTTGATGAGAGTTGTGCCAGTTCTGTACGAGGACTCTATGCGGCTGGAGATGCCGCTACACGCGAACTGATTTGTGGCGGATTTACTGGCGGTGGTAGTCATAATGCGGCTTGGGCAATATCTTCTGGCTATTGGTCGGGGAAATCGGCTGCTGAATATAGCCGTAGTTTGGGAGAATACAAAACTCAACGACTAGTTTTGGGTGTTGGTGAGGTAGGATTACAGAGCGATCGCTCTCAACCTTTGGCAACTGATGAAATTATTCAAGCAGTCCAAGCTGAAGTATTTCCTTATGAAAAGAACTATTTCCGTACAGAACAAGGCTTAACCGAGTCTTTGGGTAAGCTAAATCATCTTTGGCAAGAACTCCGTAGTAGTCGGGTAAAATCAGACAATGAGCTAATCCGGGCGCGAGAAGCTGCGGCAATGGTAGCTACAGCACGATGGATGTACAGCAGTGCCATTGAACGGAAAGAAACTCGTGGGATGCACAAACATCAAGATTATCCAGAACTTGATGCTAACCAGCAACATCACCTGATTAGTGGCGGATTAGATCGAGTTTGGGTGAAGACTCAGCCGCTAAGTACAGAAAAGCCTTTAGCTAAAATAGGAGCAGCAGTGTGATTGAGTTGGTCAGCGAATCGCGGTGCATAAAATGTAATATCTGCGTGAATATTTGTCCAACCAATGTGTTTGATAAAGTACCTGATGCGCCGCCAACCATTGCCCGACAGAGTGACTGCCAAACCTGTTATATGTGCGAATTGTATTGTCCAGTTGATGCGCTTTATGTAGCACCAGAAAGTGATGTGACGACTTCAGTCAACGAGGCGGAATTGGCAGAAGTTGGGCTACTGGGTAGTTATCGGGAAAACATCGGTTGGGGACACAAACGCACATCAACAGCAAAAGCCGATCAAACATTCCAGATTTTGAAGCAGATGAAGTAGTGCGGTGGAGAAAATAGTCATGCTGTCGTTCAAGGTAGGAACAGGTTCTATCAGTAAAAATAAATTGACATCAAGATTATCAACTTCAGTGGCTTGTGTCTTACTGCTACTAACTACAGCGTGTAGCCAAGGCGAAACTAAATCTGCTCAATCCATTGGGACTTTAAATTAACAGATTGGGTTGTTAATGAACAGCTGCGTTAATTTTATTTATCTTGTTGATTAAAGTTTTTTTAACGAACCACAGAGGCGCAGAGAAGCCAGTGCATTGGGCGGGTTCCCCGACTTGTTCGCGCAGCGTCTCCGACAGGAGAAGCAACTGGCGCGACGCAGAGAGAATTTATGGAGAAGGAAGTTATCAGTGAAATTGATTTTTGAGATTTTGTCTTTACTAATCACGCCACATATAAAGAAAAATCCCAACTTCTTCAAAAGAATTGCTGTTGAGAAGGGAGTAAACAAACTTCTGAATCAGCATTGACTATCTACCCAATCTAATTTAAAAATCAGGTAGAACACTATGACTATTGCATTAGACCGTCCCAGAAAAACTAAGTCTGCTCAAATTCGGGAAAAACTGGGTTATCCCATCATCGACACCGATGTACATACCCAAGAGTTTCCCCCAGCATTCTTAGACTATTTAGAGCAAGTTGCTGGAACTGCGATCGCAGAGCGTTTTCAAGAACACTTACCCGGTGCATCTCGCTCTAAATGGTTCAAGCAATCTTGGGATGAACGCCGTGCTAATCGCACCGCCCGCCCTCCTTTCTGGACTCGTCCCACTAACGATGCTTTAAATTTAGCTACCGTTAGTTTGCCTAAGTTGTTGCACGAACGCTTACAAGAGGCTGGTACAGACTTTGCTGTTGTGTATCCCAACTTGGCA
Source organism: Nostoc sp. 'Peltigera membranacea cyanobiont' 232 (assembly GCF_002245985.1). Classification (NCBI taxonomy): domain Bacteria; kingdom Bacillati; phylum Cyanobacteriota; class Cyanophyceae; order Nostocales; family Nostocaceae; genus Nostoc; species Nostoc sp. 'Peltigera membranacea cyanobiont' 232. The sequence goes on along the minus strand of NZ_NOLK01000108.1, from coordinate 18,794 downwards.
ACAATGGCTCCACACATCGGCAATGAAGAAATGCGGCGGGCTGTTTGTCGGGCAGCTAATACATACCACGCTGATATTTTCCGTCCTTATAGCGATCGCTTAACACCCATTGCTTCCATCCCCATGCATACGCCCGAAGAGGCGATCGCAGAATTGGAATATGCGGTGAAAGTGCTGGGACTCAAAGCAATTCAAATTCCCGGCCATATCCGCCGCCCAATTCCCGCTTTCGAGAAGTATGGTGAGGAAGTAGCCAATGAAGCCATTTGGATTGATACTTTTGGCTTGGATAGCAAGTATGATTACGATCCCTTCTGGGCGAAGTGCGTAGAACTGAAAGTTGTCCCCACCACCCACTCTTCTGGTATGGGTTGGATAAATCGGCGTTCCATTAGCAATTACCAATACAACCATATTGGTCACTTTGCATCGGCTGGGGAAGCATTATGTAAATCTCTGTTTTTTGGTGGTGTAACTCACCGCTTCCCCACTCTCAAATTTGCCTTTTTAGAAGGAGGTTCAGCTTGGGGTGCTAGTTTGTACACCGATTTAATTTGGCATTGGGATACGCGTAATAAAGACCATTTGGTGGAAAATAACAATCCTGCCAATATCAATCGCGAAGAATTGCTAGAACTTTATACCCGCTATGGTGGTGAATTAGTACACGGTCGTTTGGATCGACTAGGTAGTGGTTTAGGTTTCCACGCTGAGTTATTATCTCCCCTAGAACCAGGTGATTTGGATGAATTCGCCGTTGCAGGAGTTACCAAGCCAGAGGATATCCGCGATCGCTTTTTGAATCATTTCTACTTCGGGACAGAATCAGATGATACCCGTGTAGCTCAAGCTTTTAACCATAAAGCTAATCCTTATGGCGATCACGTTAAAGCCTTCTTAGGTTCCGATTCTGGTCACTGGGACGTACCTGATATTACTGCGATCGCTGCTAATACCTATTCAATGGTGGAACGCAAGATTATCACCGAAGAAGATTTGCAATATTTCCTATCAATTCATCCTTTGGAGTTATACACCAGCCTCAATCGTGACTTCTTTAAAGGTACGGCTGTCGAGAAAACAGCAGATGAATTTTTGGCTGGGAAATTAAAGTAAGAGACGCGATAAATCGCCGTCTCTACAAAGGATTGATTCTGCGTCTTTGCTAATTCCCGTAAATATTTGAATAATTAGGGTAAACTATCATGACGATCGCTCTAGACCGCCCACAAAAAACCAGGTCTGCTCAAATTCGGGAAAAACTTGGTTATCCGATCGTTGACACCGATGTACATACCCAGGAATTTGAACCGGCAGTCTTGGATTATTTAGAGCAAGTTGGTGGAACTGAAATTGTCGAACGTTTCAAAGAAAATTTACCAGGATCTTCTCGCTTTAAGTGGTACAAACAAAGTTGGGAAGAACGTTTTGCTTATCGCACCAATCGCCCTAACTGGTGGGGTCGTCCCACAAAAAATACTTTGAATTTGGCTACCATTAGCTTGCCCAAGTTGCTGCACGAACGCTTGCAAGAAGCAGGTACAGATTTTGCGGTTGTGTACCCCAACTTGGCAACAATGGCCCCAAATATCGGCAACGAAGAAATGCGACGGGCTGTTTGTCGGGCAGTTAACACTTACCATGCTGATATTTTCCGTCCTTATAGCGATCGCTTAACACCCATCGCCGCCATTCCCCTCCACACTCCCGAAGAAGGGATTGAAGAGTTGGAATATGCAGTGAATGTTCTCGGACTCAAAGCAATTCAAATTCCCGGTTACGTTCGTCGTCCAATTCCTGCCTTTGAGAAGTATGGCAAAGAAGTCGCTAACGAAGTGGTTTGGATTGATAACTTTGGCTTAGATAGTGAGTATGATTACGATCCATTCTGGGCTAAGTGCGTAGAATTGAAAGTTGTACCCACAACTCACGCTTCTAGCCAAGGTTGGACAACTCAGCGTTCTGTCACCAACGCCCAATATAATCACATTAATCACTTTGCCTTTGCTGCGGAAGCATTATGCAAATCCCTGTTCTTTGGTGGAGTTACCCGCCGCTTCCCGCAATTAAAGTTTGCCTTTTTAGAAGGTGGTTCAGCTTGGGGTGCTAGTCTATACGCTGATATTATTTGGCACTGGGAAACCCGCAACAAACAACATTTGTTATCAAATAACAATCCTGCTATTATCGATAAGGAAGCACTAATAGAGTTATATACTCGCTACGGTGGCGAACTGGTAGATGGACGCTTAGATAAAATTGGTGACGGTTTAGGATTCCACCATCAACTATTAGCTCCAGAAAATCCAGGCGAACTCGACGAATTTGAACTAGCAGGAATTGAGAAACCAGAAGATGTGCGCGATCGCTTCTTGAATCATTTCTACTTCGGTACAGAATCAGACGATACCCGTGTATCACAAGCATTTAACCGTGCCGCTAATCCCTTTGGCGACAGAGTTAAAGCCTTCTTAGGTTCCGATTCCGGTCACTGGGACGTACCTGATATCACCGCCGTTACTGCCAACGCCTACTCAATGGCAGAACGCGAAATCATTACCGAAGAAGACCTCCGCTACTTCCTCTCAATCCATCCTTTGGAGTTGTACACCAGTCTCAATCAAGACTTCTTCAAGGGTACAGGTGTTGAGAAAGCCGCAAACGAATATTTATCTGGGAAATAGGGAATAGGGAATGGGGAATAGAGAAAGAATGACTATGCCCCATGCCCAGTGCCCAATGCCCAGTCTTTACAACGTTCCATGTTCCATTTCCTCTGTTCATTTGTAGGGTGGGCAAGACTCACTCTGCATTTCTCCTAAATTCTGTGTCTAATACCAACAATCTGCACCTTTATTGCATCAACTTTCACCTTTGATGCATCGGTTTGTATCTTTATTGCATTGGTTTGCACCTTTGATGCATCGATTTGTACCTTTATTGCATTGACTTGCACCTTTGATGCATCGGTTTGTACCTTTATTGCATCGACTTGTACCTTTAATGCATCGACTTGCACCTTTATTGCATCGACTTGCAAAAATTAACCTACACAAAAATGATTTAATTATGGTACTAAATATTACAAAACCAAAAGACTACATTGACCTAGCAGCTTCTCTATCCAAGGAACTTGCTCAATCCGCAGTTGAACGGGATGCCAAAGCCGGAGTTCCAGAAGAGGAAATTAATAAACTGCGTGAAAGTGGCTTACTACCACTGATTGTACCCAAGCAATATGGTGGCATTGGTGCAACTTGGATTGATGCCTTAAAAATTGTTAGGAAACTATCAAAAGCTGATGGTTCAATTGGTCAATTGTATGGTAATCATCTCAATTTGACAGCTTTAGGTCACGTTTCCGGCACGCCAGCCCAAAAAGAAAAATACTATAGAGAAACTGCTAAAAAGAACTTATTTTGGGCAAATGCCATCAATACAAAGGATACAAGGCTGAAAATAAATCCAGAAGGTGAGAACTTTCGGGTTAATGGTGTTAAAAGCTTTGGCACAGGTATTTCCGTTGCAGATTATCGGGTATTCTCCGCTTTAGAAGATGGCGTAGAATTGCCCTTTATATTCATAATTCCCAAAGACAGGGAAGGGTTAGTTTCCAATCAAGATTGGGACAACATTGGGCAACGCCGCACTGATAGCAGTAGTTATACATTTAACAATGTTTTAGTAGAAAAAGATGATATTTTGGGGCCACCCAATCCCCCAGATAGTGCCTTCTCAACCTTTCTTGGTATTATTGCCCAGCTAACAAAAACCAACGTTTATCTGGGGATTAGTAAAGGAGCCTTTATTGCTGCTCGTGAATATACTAAAACTACTACTCAACCGTGGATTACATCAGGTGTAGATAGTGCGACTAAAGACCCATATATTCTGCATCATTACGGTGACTTTTGGATTGAGATTCAAGCTGCGATCGCTCTAGCCGACCAAGCAGCCGAAAAGGTGCAAGCAGCCTGGGAAAAAGATACAGAACTGACTCATCAGGAGAGGGGAGAAGTTGCGATCGCAGTTTCCGCAGCCAAAACATTAGCTACTCGTGTAGGTATAGATATTACCAACCGCATCTTTGAAGTTACGGGAAGCCGTTCCACAGCAACCAAATACGGGTTTGATCGTTATTGGCGAGATTTGCGAACCTTTACCCTCCACGATCCTGTGGACTACAAATTGAAAGCGATCGGCGATTGGGTACTCAACAATGAACTACCTGTCATCACTCAATATTCTTAGGGCATTGGTTATTTCTCTCTCCACCTTAAGAGCTTCCCCTGCTCCCTCATTACCATAGACGCGATTCATCGCGTCTATACATAATCCAAAATCTAAAATCCAAAATTGATATGACTCAACTAAAAACACTTCCCACATACGACTCAAGTTTATTTGAGGGAGCCGCAGAGGGCTACGCTCAATATAGAACCAAATACCCACCGATTGTATTCGACAAACTAGCCGAAATATTTCATCTCAATGGTCAAGGACGACTCCTTGATTTAGGTACTGGGCCAGGATTAATATCAATTCCTCTGCGAACCCAATTTGAGGAAGTTGTGGCGATCGATCCCGATCCAGAAATGATTGCAGAAGCTAAACGGCAAGCAGCAGCAGTTGGAGCAAAGAATATTACTTGGTTAGAACAAGGAGCCGAGTTAATCGACTCTAGTTTAGGGAAATTTAAGTTAACCACTATTGGTAGAGCCTTCCACTGGATGGAACGCGAATTAGTGCTAGAACGCCTTTATGAATTGCTGACTGATGATGGTGCAATCGCACTGCTTCAGACTGGTGATAACCCTTGGGAAAGCAATCTACCTTGGAAACAAGCTGCTGTAGGAGTAGTAAAGAAATGGTTAGGTGAAGAACGGCGGACTGGACAACGAGGACAAGGCACTCGTAAACCCCTCGATCCTCCTCATGAAGTCATCATTCGCAATTCGGCTTTTGCTCGTCAAGAAAACTATGAAGTGCCATTTGAAAAATCTTGGACTGTCGATAGTTATCTTGGCTACTTATACACAACAGCCTTCTCCCTCAAAATTTTCTATGGCAATAACGCCCCAGCATTTGAAAAGGATATCAGGGAAGCGTTACTAGCAGCTGAACCGTCTGGACATTTCACAGAAGAACTCAAAGCTACAATTCTAGTCGCTTGGAAGCACTAACAAAATTGAACGCCACCCAGACAGAGTTCCACTTACAAATTTTAATCTTCCACTAGCACGACATTGGAGTGGGCCCTCTCACTCCATTTCCTAAATTTTTGCCTCCTAAATACTAAAGTTTCAGTTCCTCGAGTCGTTGCGGGGTGGGTAATACCCACTCTCTTCTCTAATTTCATAAGTAAAGTTTTTGAATTATAAAAAACATCTATTGATTAGAGTTTTCAAATAAACTTTTCGTTCTTGATATTGCAATTAATCACCATTGTTCTAACCACCTAAAAGGGAACCAGTAAAATAACCCATGCCAGCTTTAAAAGGAAAGTTTGAATTCAGAAAAAGTCCAAGAACAACACGCCGTTCCTTGTTATTTGCTTTGGGCTACTGCTTAATGCTATCGACAACCCTATCAAGTTGTAGTGAAGCCAAAAATAATAGTCAGCAGTCGGTAGCTTCCCCCCTATCTGTGGCTTCATCTAGTACTACAGAGAAGCAAATAGTGCGGATTGTACGTTCAAAACAACTTTCCGCTTTAGCAGTTTTAGAAAAGCAGGGTTCTTTAGAAAAGCGATTAGAGCCTCTAGGTTTTAAAGTGCAGTGGGCTGAGTTTGCAGCTGGGCCACAACAGTTAGAAGCCTTGAATGCAAATGGATTGGATATTGCATCTACAGCCGAGTCGCCTCCTATATTTTCCCAAGCAGCAGGAGCGCCCCTTGTTTATCTAGCTACTACACGCCCTAGTGGTAAAGCTATTTCACTTTTAGTTCCTGTAAACTCTCCAATTAAAACTGTTAGCGATTTGAAAGGCAAAAAAGTGGCTTTTCAGAAAGCCTCCATCGGTCACTACTTATTAGTTAAAGCATTAGAAGATGCGGGACTGAAATTAAGTGATGTTCAATCAGTTTTTTTAGCTCCGGCAGATGCAAATGCGGCATTCAGTCAAAATAAGGTGGATGCTTGGTATATCTGGGAGCCATTCGGTACTAGAAATGAACAAAATAAAATCGCTCGTGTTTTAGCAGATGGTGGAAAATTACGGGATACTGGCAACTTTTATTCCACCTCACGCCAATTTTATCAGGCTCATCCTGATGTAATCAAAGTGTTTTTGGAGGAGCTAGAAAAGTCAGAAATCTGGACTAAGGATCATCCCAAAGAAGTAGCACAACTGCTTGCTCCTGTAACTCAGTTAGATCAGCCGACTTTAGAAAAAATGCATGATAAATATGATTATGGGCTAGTACCAATTACTGAGAAAGTCATTAACAAGCAACAGGAAGTTGCAGATAAGTGGTACAGCCTCGGACTTATCCCCAAGAAGGTGAATGTTAGAGATGGCTTTTTAACGCCTGAAGAGTACGCCAAAATTACTCCCTCAGACGTGTTAGCCAATAAGTAGTTATCCCTAAGAAGAAATTAAAATACAGGAGAATATTATGGCTATCTCGACTTTGACAAAGGTTAAAATTAGTCCTATTGATGCTCCATTGGGAGCGATAGTTACCGATCTTGATGCCAGTCAAGCGATCGCACCTGAAGTTATATTACAACTTAAGGAAGCTTTGCGCGATCGCCACATTTTGATATTCAAAGACCAAAAGCTCTCTGATGAACAGCTTTTCAACTTCGCTCTCTACTTTGGCGCACTATTTGTACCATCAGATGAAACTCCAGTTTTGGCTTCTAAATCGGGAGAAACCCCGGTGGTGATTGCTATTTCTAATGTCGATGGCGGCTATACAGGTACTGGAGAACTCACTTTCCATTCTGACCACAAATGGACTCCCACTCCATCAAGTGGTTCGCTGCTTTATGCCTTGGAAATACCAACTCATGGTGGAGATACTTATTGGTTAAATACCAATTTAGCTTATGAAGAATTAGATGAAGCCACCAAAGAACGGATTGCAGATTTACAGTTAATTACCTACAACCCATTTTTACAAGATAGAAATGCACCCCGCCCTTTATATCGTTTAGATAAGAATATTCCTTTAATAAGTCCTATCTTCCCGCATCCTTTAGTTAGAACACATCCAGATAGTGGTAAAAAGCATCTTTACTTAGATGTCGCTACGGAAGTAGAAATTGTCGGGTTAGAACCGGAAGAAGGATCTAAACTGATTGAACAGTTGCGTCAACATTTAAATCAACCCAAGTTCTACTACCAACACAAATGGTCAGTAGGTGATATTGTTTACTGGGATAATCAAGCTACCTTGCATTACCGTCAAGCATTCAATCCAAATGAGCGACGAGTATTAAAGCGAGTTAGCCTTGCAGGTAGTCGTCCCTTTTAAGATTTATAGCTCAGAAGATTAAGCCAATGGGCGTTTAAACTATACATTTTATTGGTCAATAGTCAAGATTTATTCTGGATGGTTGACCAATAAAACTTGTCTAAATATCATATTCTATGCTTGCAAATCAAAATCGTAAAAAACTTTTTTATTTAAAAACTAGTGTTAATGAATACTTTATTTTAGAAGCAAATTTGATACACTGTAAACTGAAAATGAGTGTTCATAACTCTCATTAAAAACGCTATATCAGCAATAACTATTAAATTTAACTATATAAAAAATGGTTAACAAATTTGGTACAACTCAGACAAGGGTAATTAGTAAATTAGCTTTATTTGTAATACCTGGTTTTGTAGCTTTATCTACTACTTTAATCAGTTGTACGTCAAATGTATCTAACACAAATACAGGAATTGCTCCTAAAGCAGAACCAGCAGGAGCTAAGACTATAACTTTTAAAACCAAGGTACTGCGAATAGGGTATCAAAGCTCTGGTGATTTAGTTAGAGTCAGAGGAGTTTTAGAAAAACGCTTGGAACCCTTGGGTGTCAAAGTAGAATGGGCACAATTTGCCCAAGGTCCGCAACTTATGGAAGCGATGAATGTCGGCAAAATTGATGTTGGCTCAGTTGGTGAAACACCTCCCATTTTTGCCCAAGCTGCTGGTGCAAGAATTGTCTATCTTGCTGGGAGACGAATTACTGCTACTTCGGGTAAAGGGAGTGCGATCGCAGTTCCTAAAGATTCTCCAATTAAGAGTTTAGCGCAAATTAAAGGACAAAAAGTAGTCTTTCAAAAAGGTTCTGCTTCTCACTATTTTATTATCAAAGCTTTAGAAGAAGTTGGCTTGAAATATAGTGATATTAAAGTTTTGAGTATGCCCAATGTCGAAGCCCGTGGTGCATTTATTCAGGGCACTATTCCAGTTTGGGTAACTGGCGATCCTCATTTAGCTTTGGTAGAAAAACTCCATGGTGCGCGGGTGCTAAGAGATGCAACAAATATCGGTACTCCAGGCGGATATTATGTAGGAACACGTGAGTTTGCTAGGGATAATCCTGAATTACTTCGGATTATCTTAGAAGAGATTGATAAAAACGGTGAATGGGCAGAAGCGAATCGCAAAGAAGTAGCCAAACTCATAGCACCTGTACTCAAAATCGATCTATCCATTCAAGAAATAATTTCTGGACGTGCTAATTATCGACTAAAAGGAATTACCCCAGAATTGATGAAAGCTCAACAAAGTGTTGCCGATTTATTTTATAACGAAAAAATCCTGCCCAATAAAATTGATGTTCAGGAAGCCCTGCTGACACCTAAAGAATATGCAGCTATTACTCCACCAACACTCATTAGTGAAAAGTAGAAATTAATAAGATACAGCAGAATTCAGTAGTGAATCCACAAGAAAAACAGGACTTAGGGACTTCCAAATAAAAAATATTCCAAATTTTCTTGTGGGATGGGCATCTTGCCCATCCCACAAATGGATAATTTATTTCTTGGAAAGCCCTTATATCCAGTTTTCGACTTAGCTTGTGTACAACACCAAACTTGAAATCTGCTGTATGAAGGCTAAATGCTAATAATATAATTTTGCCCCAAGTCTTTTTAATTGAGATGGTAGCTGGATTCATGCCCTGCTGTAGTAGGGCTTCATCTGCTGATGCTATTGCTAGATTGCATTAGCTATTTTTAAAAGTATCTCGCTAAAAGCGCTTCACCGGGTTCTCCCATTTGCTGTAATAGCTTTTCAATTTGTTTCATCGCTAGTGGCGAAGGTCGTGTTCGTCCGTTTTCCCATCGGTTTATAGTGTGAAATGAAACCCCTAACATCGTTGACAGTCTTACCTGTGAAAGTTTGAGGCACTGCCGAGTCTCACGAACCAACTGTGCAATGCTTGGCTGTTTGATTGCAGGCATAAGCAAAATATATTTTTATTTTCCTACCAGATATTGCAATATAGCAGATGGTATAACTCTGACTGCACCTATCTATGGTTATAAAGGTTGTAAGTTAGTGATTATGTATTACATCAACTATCATGCTAGCTATTTAAGCTAGTAATAGAGTTGTTTAAATCTAGGGGATGAGAATATGAGGGTTTGGCTTGCTTGCTTTTTGGTGCTGTTTGCCTTGGCGGAACTGTTTGACTGGTTGCAAGAATTTAATCTGCCATTACCTATCTATATTTTGGGTGGCGCTTTTTTAGCTGTTGCTTCTAATTATGATAAAATTGTTGGCTCCTATTTTGACGATCCAAGTATCGAAGCATCACTCGAACAACCACAGTTAGATTCACTAATGCCATCGACTAATGCTATTTCTTTGCCCATTGCCAGTGCTGTTGAAGATGCCCAAACGTCTCAAACAGATGATTAAGCCTCGCTTATCCTTGACGCTGTGCGTTAGCTTGCTTTAAGAGCAGGAATACGCCAAGGTTTATAACCAACAAGTAAATTGCTACATTAATAGAGAAGCTCAGGTTAATTAACTTTGAACCTAGAGTTAGAAAATTAACTTCTGCGCCTGCAACATCTACCCAATTCAGGCTACCGCCGCAACGCCGTGATTAGTGGACTATTAGAAAAACTCCGTGTCCCCTTTGTCAAAGTTCAGGATTCCCGTGAAACGTCCAAGAGCAAAAGCTGGTCGCAAGTTATTTTAGTTACCAGTGTGGGAGTTACCGCCTTTATCTGGGGAATTCGGGAACTCAAATGGTTGCAGCCTTGGGAGTTACGAGTTTATGACCAGATGTTGCGATCGCGTCCAGCACAAGCACCCGATCGGCGAATTTTGCTGGTAAAAATCACTGACGACGATCTCAAACGCGAGAAATGGATTCTATCAGATCGGACAATCAATCAGCTATTAAAGAAAATAGAGTCTTATCAACCGCGAATTGTTGGTTTATATCTTTTCCAACCAGAAGATAATAATTTGGCAGCTAATTTCCAAAATCAAGATAACATCGTTAGCACTTGTTTATTCAGCAGCTTGGGTAGAGATGAAATCCCACCACCGCCCAATTTTCCTATAGATAATGTTGGGTTTAGCGATGTGGTCGCTGACAATGAAAACGACCAAATTCTCCGCCGCACTTTATTGTTTGCTAACTCTACAGACAAGAAATGTACAACATCATTTGCATTTGGGGCACTAATAGCAATTAATTATCTGGAAAAACAAGGTATTGAATACCAGTTTACTAATAAAGGAGAATTTCAGTTAGGTAAAACTCTCTTCCCACGCTTACAAGCTAATTCTGGTAGCTACCAACATCTGGATGCAGATGGATATCAAATATTATTAAATTATCGTCACCCCAACAGCCTCGCCGATCAAGTAACCCTCACACAAGTCCTCAGCGGCCAAGTCAACTCCAGTTTATTCAAAGATCGTCTTGTAATTATCGGCACTACTGCGGCTAATTTACCTCCAAGTGGATTTTATACACCCTACAGTACTTTGCTAGATCAACCAGCCAGAATGTCTGCTCTGTTTATTCATGCACAGATAGCAAGTCAACTCATTAGTACAGTGTTGGATGGGCGACCTTTAATTTGGTATTGGCCTGACTGGGCGGAACTTGTTTGGATGTGGATTTGGTCGCTCTTAGGTGGAATCATCGCATTGCGGTGGCAAAATCCGTTGCTGTTACTAGTGGTGGGAGGGATAACCCTACTTGGGTTAGTAGTAATCTGCGTTGCATTGTTTTTGCAAGCCGGATGGATACCGTTAGTTCCCTCTGCTCTTGCTTTGGTTGTTAGTAGTATCTGCGTGATTGCTTATACTAGCTACCAAAATCAGCGACAAACTCAGGTGATTATTCTGCAAGTTGAAAAACAACAAGAAGCGATCGCCCAATTAAATGTACTATTAGAAGACAAAACAGCAATTCCCGATTCGTCTCTTGATTTTCCTCCCCCAATTGATTCACCAGAAATAAAATCAGGTGATTTGCTTTTGAGTGGACGCTACAAAATCTCTCAAGTTCTGGGTGCTGGTGGATTTGGTCGCACTTATTTAGCACAGGATACTCAACGACCGGGTAATCCAATTTGTGTAGTTAAAAAGTTAATGCCGGCCCGTCAAGATACACGATTTTTGCAAGTTGCTCGCAGGTTGTTTCATAGTGAAGCTGAAATATTAGAATCTTTGGGTAAACATCATCAAATTCCTGAACTACTGGCTTATTTTGAAGATGACCAAGAATTCTATTTAATTCAACAATATATCGAAGGACATACTCTAAGTGAAGAATTACCACCTGTGCAGAATATGCAAAACGAATCATTTGTGATGGAGATGCTCAAACAAGTTTTAGAAGTTCTAGAATTTGTTCACCAGCATCGAGTGATTCATCGTGATATCAAACCGACTAATATTATTAGATGCGTTCAAGATAATCGGCTGGTATTGATTGACTTTGGTGCTGTGAAATTGATGCAACCGCCAAGTAGCGATCGAACAGAATTAGCCACAGTAGCCATCGGGACGCGGGGTTATGCACCTCCAGAACAATTTGCCGGTCATCCCCGCTTATGCAGTGACATTTACGCTTTAGGAATGATTGGTATTCAAGCCATAACTGGGATACCACCGCAAGAACTCCATCCAGATCCAGAAACGGGTAATGTGATGTGGCGGCAATCGGTACAAGTGAGTGAGGAATTAGCGACAATTTTAGATAAAATGGTTTGCTATCATTTTAGCGATCGCTATCAATCAGCCGCCGCCATATTACAAGATTTGAAGTGGATATAACCGCGATTTCTACCTGGTGCTATTTAAACCGGATTCTAAGTAATTGAAAACCTTAAGAAAATCCGAAATTACTTAAGCTAGTCGCAAACCATATTCATCCTGAAAAAAGTTTACAAGCCAGTCTTTCACTTTGTGGGTAGCGCGACAGTCATCTTCGTTGTAGCTTTGGATAATTTCTAGTAAGGTGCGATCGCCTGTTTCTAGCCACCGATCGTACCAGTAAATACATTTAGCACCACTAGCTTCTTTTTCTCGCCACTCAAATCCTAACCAACGGGCGATCGCTTTCAGGGCATAACTTTCTATAGGCAATGCTACACTTTGGGTTAATTGTTCATACACATCCACAAAGCGATTTAGTACTGGATGCACTGAGGCATAAGGAGTGTTGTAAAGCTTTGCCAGCCGTTTGACTGTATCAAACTCGTAGGCACAAAAATGATAAATTGGCGCTTCGGGATATTGCCAAACCAAATCCAAAAATTGCTGCCAAACTAATTCTTCGTCTTCTGGTTTATCTGCTAAAAACGAATAAAACTGTTCTGTGTTGGCAAGTCTATCAACGACCAAAACCCCCAAAAGATAATCTAAATCTAAGTCTGGCTGTGCCTCAATATCAAAGTAAAGTTCTATGGGTGCTGTGAATGTAATCTCTTTTATTGATAGTGGGTATGGTAAAAGAAGCGGTCGTCTTTCCAGTGCTGATTTAGCTTGCACTACTAGCTTGGGTGCAATTTTCCGGTCGAAACCAAGCAGGTTTTCTAAGGTGCTGGGACTGGTGTTAGCGAGAGATTCTAGCGTGGTGATGGCTACATCTTGGAGTTGAGTATAGCGCAGAGGTGTTACGCCTGGTAATAGTGAGAGATGTTTTTCAGATTGAGCGATCGCATAACATTGACTATACCAATGGCAAAAATTACACTTTTGCCGAGAAATAAACACCTCTGGCGGATTCGGTAACTCTAAAACTTCAATGAACTCCTCCAGAATTTGCTGCATCCGTGGTATCCATTTAAACAAGTCCACCGTATAGTTGGCGTTTTTGGTTCGCAATATCAGCAAAGCTGTTTCTGGTACAACTCCCTGCACCGTTGCCAAGACTTGGGTATGAAATGCCGCGACAACTTGATATTCTTGTTTAGGGCGCTTACCCAGTTCAATACTAGCCGGGACATACATCCAATCTCCAAAACGAGACTTTCCTGGCTGTTTGACGAGTAAATTTGGCCGACTCAACAAGGTATATGCTTCAGAATAAGTTGCTAAGAGTACTCCTTTATAAATGTACTCAACCCCACGTTCCATCAATTCCAAAGTTGCCTTCTCTGCTTTTTCCCAGTTTCCATAAGAATAATCTGGTTGGTGGTAAGTCACCTGTGCTAAAGCACCCATCTGATGAGCGATTTTATCCTGTTGCAGTTTCTGTAGCAACTCATTGGGTGCATCGCGCTGACTTTTGTCACCGTGGATATCTAGAAAGGTGCGGCGTTTACAGCGTTGGTATTGTAGTAGGAGTTCAGCATTGATTAGCATTCTTTTAAGTTAACAAGAATTAGTATTATGTGGGAGTAACTTAGACAACTAAAGTTTGCAAGTAGCGATCGCTTTTACATCTGATTTGCTGTTTATTCTATACCAGCCATATCTTTATTAATTCTCGCACTGCGTTTCTATCCCGCCTAGGAATTCAGTTCTGGGTGGGATGTCAGTCAGCGTGACAGTTTCACTCTGACAAAAATCTGGGTAGAGGATTTTTCGACTTGTGTGTATACCGTAGGGTGAGAGATGAGGGAGAATAACAAAATCGCGTTTTATCTATCCATCATTGCAAGCGTACATCTAATCTCATCCTTATTTTTAGCGTTGTTACTAGGACAAAGTACAAATACCTGCTATATAAATAGCCTGTAAACAGCAGATATCCCTTTTAAATTATGACTAGTATTTCTGTCGTCCAAGCCAGGCTGCATAGCCATCGAGAGCAATTTCCCGCTTTAGCCAATAAGACTTATTTCAATTATGGCGGACAAGGGCCGATGCCCCAAAGGGCAATGGATGCGATGACCGAAACTCAAGCTTATGTTCAGCAAATAGGCCCCTTTGGAAATGAGGCGTATCGCTGGATAGCACCCCAGACTCAAGCCGCTAGAGTTGCGATCGCTTCGGAGTTACATGCACCAAGCGAAACAATTACTCTTACCCAGAATGTCACGGTTGGCTGTAATATCGCCATCTGGGGTATAGATTGGCATTCTGGCGACCATATACTGCTCTCAGACTGCGAACATCCAGGCGTAATTGCCACCACACAGGAAATCGCCCGGAGATTTGCGGTAGAAGTTACCACTTGTCCCCTGAAGGCGACTTTAAATGAGGGCGATTCTGTAAAAATTATTGCCCAACACTTACGCCCTAATACCCGTCTTGTAATATTAAGTCATGTTTTCTGGAATACTGGTCAAGTTTTACCTCTTGATAAAATTGCCGAAGTATGCAGAAACAATCATTCTTTTTTATTGATAGATGCTGCTCAATCTGTTGGTTTGCTGCCTTTAAACTTGACAGAATTGGGTGTAGATTTTTATGCTTTCACTGGTCACAAATGGTTATGTGGCCCTGCGGGTGCTGGTGGTTTGTATGTTCGACCAGAAGCGCGAGAAAGCCTGAAACCTACCTTTATTGGCTTAAATGGGATTGTTGTGGATAGTCAATCTCAGCCTGTAGACTGGCTTCCAGATGGGCGACGGTATGAAGTGTCTACATTAGCTTATCCGTTGTATGTTGGGTTAAAGGAAGCGATCGCAATCCATCAACAATGGGGAACATCACAGGAACGTTACGAGCAAATTTGTCAAAATAGTGAGTATCTTTGGCAGCACTTAATGGCGTTACCCGATGTTAAATGTTTGCGAACTTCACCACCCGAAAGCGGTATAGTCTCGTTCCAACTTACAAATAATCAGCCTCAAGCTAATCTCAAGTTAGTGCAATTTTTAGACTCACAAAACATATTAACTCGGACAATTGCCGATCCTAGCTGTATCCGCGCCACCATCCATTACCTGACTTTAGAATCAGAAATCGACCACTTGGTTGAAACAATTCAAAGTTTTTGCAAAACTAGTTAAAAATTAGGAGTTATAAGTTATCAATCTGGGAATTACAATCTTAATTCCCTAACTTCTAATACCGATTAAATTTGAGGTTGCCCCCGAACATAGAAGCTTAAGCAGCTTGTCTCACCAAACTAAAATTTCCAGAGCTTCAAACCTTACGATCAATAAGATATTATATGAGCAAAAATATTGGGACTTGGGGGCTTTATCAATGGTTAACTGAATATGGAGAACATTTAATTTTTTCTAATAACATAGAAAGATTTAAAGCTCTTTTACCTAATGGCAAAGTATTTCACTGTATTAACGAAGACAAGGATTTTTTAACACTACAGTATAATGAAGATGTGTATTATGTAAAGACGACACTCTACAAAAAAGTTCCTATTCCCTTGTTTTCATTCGGTAAGCAAGTACAAGTAACTAATCACCCAGATAGAGTAAATATAGTTAGGGGTATAGAGTGGCATTTTAAGCAAAATGCTGTGATGTATTATTTAGAAATAGATGGAAAACTTAGTTTAAAAAGATACTGGGAGCAAGAATTAACTTTAATTAATATCTAATATCAAAACCTCCAATGCATGACTAATTGCATCAAAAAGTGGGAGGCGGTGCAGCAATTGAGAGGTGGTATGATTAATAGTATTTCCCAAGAGCAAGAAACATTAATACTAGAATATCGTCAAAAATGGTTTAAAATTGGTTTACAAATAGAACAGACTGATTACCATAAAATCAAAAAAGAGATAAACGCAATCCATGCTCTACTTGGATTTAAAGAGCCGGAAATCGTATTAGTTAATAGTCCTTATCAAGCTTTAAAAGCATTAATGGAATTAGATGGATCGAGCAAGAGAATAGGTCAACCTTTAGAAAAATTATTTGACAGAAAAATAAGTCTTTTAAAATCAGAAATCAAGACTCAACTGAATGAAGAATTATGGTTCTCATTAAAAATCAACTTCTTAAGCGAACTTACTGATTTATTTTTAGATAGATTAGAAATACCTTTTTGGAATTTATTAGAAGAAAAGCTAGAGGTAGAATTTGGTAATAAATGGGATAAATTAAGTAGTTTATTATGGATTGAGAAACAACTTCAACCTCAGAATGAGTGGGAGCCATCTGTGGAATTTTATTGTAATAGCTTTTCTTCATGGGCCAGCATTGGTGAAGCTTGTATATATGATTTTTGTATATCAGTTTTAAAATGTGAGCATAATCCTGAAAAATGGAAAACTTTTAAAAATCTAATAAATTCTTGTGGTTGCATTTTACCATACGAGAATATATGTATTATATCTTCTCGCCCTAGCATAATAAGATTAGATGAACAGAATAATCTTCATGGAGAACACCTTCCTGCTATTCAGTTTGCTGATGGCTTTAGCGTATATGCAAATTACGGAAAAATATTAGGCTTGGAACAAACCCTTAAATAAAAATTTTGCTTTTAAAGTTATAGTGTTTCCTAATCAGATGGTGTATTTTACTCAACCGATAACTGCTATATATTAAACTCCTACCTCCTAACTTTAAAATGAAACGTCCAATCTTATACTTAGCCATCACTAACCACGGCTTTGGACATGCTACCCGCATGGCTTCTGTTGCTGCAACCATTCAAAAATTATGTCCAGAAGTTTTGCTAATTCTTGTTACCACTGCCCCACGCTGGTTGTTAGAGTGCTATATAGAAGGCGATTTTATCTATCGTCCCCGTGCATTTGATTTGGGTGTGGTGCAAACAGATAGTTTGACAATGGATAAAGTAGCGACTTTAGAAAAATTGCTGGATATTAAAAAACATCAAAATTCGCTCATTGCCTCAGAAGTTAATTTTATCCGCCAGAATCGCGTTAATCTCATTTTGGCAGATATTCCCTTCCTCGCTCCTGGATTTGCCAAAGGTGCAAATATTCCTTGCTGGATGATGAGTAACTTTGGCTGGGACTTTATCTATCGAGATTGGGGGGGTGAATTTACAGCAGTTGCAGATTGGATTAGTGATTGGTACTCAAAGTGCGATCGCTTGTTTCGTCTTCCCTTCCACGAACCGATGCACGCTTTTCACAATATCACAGATGTCGGACTAACAGGCGGTTCCCCCCATTACTCTGCTGATGATTTACGTTCTCTTTGGGGAATAACTGCACCAGTGGAAAAAACTATTTTATTGACCTTTGGCGGCTTGGGTTTGCAGCAAATCCCCTACGAGAATCTGCGGCGATTCCCAGATTGGCAATTTATCGTCTTCGATCGATCTGCACCTGATTTACCTAATATAGTGAAAATTAGCGATCGTAAATATCGCCCTGTAGATTTTATGCCTATTTGTGGGCGAGTCGTTTCTAAACCTGGTTACAGTACTTTTTCTGAAGCCACAATACTAAGCGTGCCTATTGTTACCATGCCGCGTGCAGATTTTGCAGAAGCAACTTTTATAGTAGAAGGCATAACTAATTATAACCGACATCAAATCATTACCCCATCTGACTTTTTTCAAGGGACTTGGGATTTTCTGCATGAGTTACCGCAACTACCAGAGCAATCTCAACCTATTGCTAAGGATGGTAATGAAGCGATCGCTAAAGCAGTTCTCAATTATTTACAGACGAAATAAAGTTATTCAAAACAATATAAATTAATATATGAATACCAACCAGTACGATACAACATCACAACAACCAAATCAAGCAAATTTAACTGCTAATTAGCTTTTGCTCTCATCAATAATTACTATTTTAAATGACTCACTACCAAAAGTTACTAAAAATTTCCACCAATGCCAAATCTTTTTATAACATCACCCCTAAAGTTGAAGCCGCAGTCACCGAATCGCGGATTGAAACTGGTCTTTGTACTTTATTTTTACGCCACACTTCAGCTAGTTTAGTGATCCAAGAAAATGCCGATCCTGATGTTCTTGTGGATTTAGCTAATTTTATGGCAAAACTCGTCCCCGAATCAGACAAATACATCCATGATGCAGAAGGTGCCGATGATATGCCAGCACACATTCGTACCGCACTCACCCACACTTCTGAACATATCCCCATTAATCGAGGTTATCTAGTACTGGGAACTTGGCAGGGAATTTATATTTGGGAACATCGCCAGCGCAGTCATTTAAGGGAATTGGTGATCCACATTTCTGGATAGCCGATTCTCAAGTTTTATTTAAGGTAGAGTTTAAATACTCTGGTTATTCTACCTACCCTTTGGATATAATCTCATAAACTCGCGGCGATCTGTATTAAACAAATTTCGCCGTGATAGTTTTGTAATGAAAATTATTGATGCGGAACTAATTAGACATAATCTATTAGAGAATTATAAGACTAGTATTTGATTTTTGAAATCTATGTAGGGTGCGTTAGCGTAGCGTAACGCACCATCCCAAGCTTATGGTGCGTTACGC
>NZ_NOLK01000107.1:0-27512 GCF_002245985.1 Nostoc sp. 'Peltigera membranacea cyanobiont' 232 | reverse complement strand
ATTACTTTGATATGGCAGTTCGATGAATTAAATCTTACCCTACCTCAGATGGTGTCACTTTGTTTTCCACCTTATCGCTGATCAGGTAAGTCCTCTTGTCAATAGGTTTTGAGACGCGCTAACCCTGTGTTTGCAAGTAAGATAAAGAAACATATCTTCTTAAGAAAAACAACTGCTGCACTCCAGTGATAAATCCCCCAAAAAATCCACTGATGGAGTAAGAGAATACTGCACACATATTAGAACTATGTGTATTGAGATAATAACACAAATCACTAAAACTACCGTTAATTTGAAGTTTCCAGCCAATCAATCCATATATGATAATACCAACAATATTAGTTAATATCCACCATCTACTGAGTCCACTAATTTGCTTTCTTAATATTAACCATTGGGCTAGACCAGGCACTAATGAAGCAAGAAAATTAAATGGAAAAATAAATGGAAAGTAAAGAAGACCTACACAGAGGCTAGTAGCATTTGCTAATACCCACTGCATCCAAAAATCACTATCTGTCTGCTGATTTTTCATAAACAAATAGCTGAGATCATTAATATTTCTATTTTCATATATGACGCGATCGCTCAGTTCGCCCCCATATCCCCAAAGCTAGTACACTCATCAACAACACCCCCATCACTCCTTGCAGGGGATTATTATTCACACCAGTTACCCAATCAGGAACTTCACCAGAATATTTCACTAATTTACCCACATTAATAATGTAGTAGCCCCAAACTAAACCACCATGCAAACCAATTGGTAAACCCAAGCGTCCCCTCCGCCAACGCTTTCCCCATACTTGCGTTAACCCCAGCAGTACTAAAGCTGGAAATTGCGGCAGTGTATGAATAATTGCCTCCAAGGGTTTAATAAAGTGCAATGTAGCAAAGGCAGTTGCATCTGTCCACAGTGCCACACGCGGACTGTAATCTCGTTGTAATTCATCTAGCAACCAGCCTCGGAATAACAATTCCTCAGCAAATCCAACACCTAAGCCAACAAGTAAACCCTCTAAAACAACTTTCACCAAAAAAACTTTCGGTTGTTGCCACACCAACCAACCTAACAAACTTTCTACCCCAAAAAGGATCAGAATATTAATTATCCCCAGAGCCAAACCACGTAGTAAATCCACACCGTTTTGCCGCGTGAATTCTAAGCCATAATGCCGTAGGATTTGGGGCTGCTGGTAGACATATTTGGCCCATAATCTCAGGAGAAAAATAAACACCACATATAACAATACCAATGTCAATATACTTTCTAAGTTTGAATCATGTACTAGTAAGTATATTGGTGTAGCCAATGGCAACCATAGCAACAGTAAAGTCAAAATAAAAGCACCCAGCCTAATAGGGGCAGGGCGTTCAGCTAAACGGACAAGGTTTTTGTTCATACTAAACAAGTCAAAATAATCCGTAATTACAATCAATTTTAGCTCTGAACTTTCCACTAAATTTTTAATTTAGTGTGGGCTGCTATACCCTTGTTACTTACGAATTACGAATTACGAATTACGAATTATTTGACTATTCATCAGGTTCAATCGTGCTACTTAAACCGTGACTTATCAAGGTTTCGCAATAGAACTCAGCGTGTTCCAGAGCGCAAGTAATGACTAAAGCTAGTCCGTTAGTATGGGCTTCCATCATGATGCTAATAGCCTGGGGTTGGGTAAGGCTAGGTACAGTGGCTATTAGTGACTGTACAACATGCTCCATAGAGTTGTAGTCATCGTTATGGAGCAAAACGCGATACCGAGGCGCTAGCTTACGGGTTGTGGAAGGCTTTTGAATAGTTTCAACTGACACGGCTCTTTGCTCTTTTCTTGTTGATTCACTACTACAAAGTGTCTGTGTAGCGATCGCTTAACAGTTATTTACCTATTCTATAGTATTTCTGTTCAGATACTATGCTAGAAAAACTGCTCTACTTAGTTTGCATAGCTACTTGTGAGGCAGATGTCTGAGACATAGTTGCCGTGAGAGTGCTACCCTAATCTTACATAAGCTTCCTTAAACGTAGCGCATTTTCATTTTTAAGATTAAGGAAGTTGCAAAATAATCCTTGCCCCTGCCCAAACTCCATAATCATGGACATTAGCCTAGATTTTCTTCAACCAGGACAAATTGTGTCTTTAGAGCATGGTGACAAAAATCTGTATGCAGAAGTCATTCAATTTGTAGTTTCCCGCCAGTTGTGCTGGGTACGTCCTTTATTAATGGTTACTTTGATTCAAGAATCACCCCTAATTACCGATTTGCGTGATGCGTCTGACTTGCTTTGGCCTGCTAATTTATTTCGACAAGCATTAGACACAGAAGTAATTACCTTCTTGAGCCAAATTTTAGCAAAAGAACCAAAAACCGAACCTGATTCATTCGCCAAGCAGCAACTCAATCAATTTATTCATCAAATATGGCAAGCATCTCAATAGACATGGAGCAAAGGATATGACTGGAAGTCAGTTTATCTGGAGCGCCAACAGCCATATCGATCGTATCAACTCCCTTCGCAACGAGTTCACTCTGCTTGTGGACAATTTTAGCAAACAGATAGGGAGGACTTTTTCTAGGCGTTTAGCAAACTATATGGCGTTAAGACCCCAACCAAAACATGTAGCGCCAGTTTCTAGTCGGGGTTTAAATCCGCGTCTGAAAATGTCTTTAATTTTGAATTTTGTTAGCGAGTCCAGCGTACCCCTGCGGGGAAGCAAGCTACGCGTAGCGTCTCGTAGAGAGTGTCATTTTGAATTTTGAATTGTTATTATCCCACCTGCTTTTACTAAAACTTGTTTTACTAACTCGGAATTTTGATTACTTCAGTATTCATCAAATTCATTTGACATACCTCTATGCATAAGCAGTTAGGAATATCCAAAGCTAGGAACCAACTTAATTCTACCAGCATCCATCTCCGACATTAATAATTCCAGAGCTTCATAGTCAACATCAGAAATGTAACCCAGTTCTGTCAGTTCTGAGTTGATTTCATTTTCGATCTCAGGAGTTAGTTTTTTAATGTCAAGAGCTTTTTCTACCAATTTACGAATAGCGTACTTAGTTCTCATAAGTAATACATCCAACTGTAATACGATACTAGATTATCCCAGATATCTCTAAGTATAAAGAGCGATCAAAATACTAAATTTAATGTGATATGTATCACATTAAATTAGTTAAATAGATAATTCGCTATGACTCTGGCGTATGCCATCAGCAACGCTCAAGTGGCAGATTTAACTTACTGTTAAGACTTGGCTAAATTAGCTTGAGTTATAGACTAAGCAAGTTTTATCAGCATAGTTACTGATGATGTGTTTGCTCTATGGCTGTCTATGTTGATTGTTTTTGAACTGAGATAAAAAAAAAGTATATATGAACACATTTTAACCTGGAATTATAACAATCTTTAAACAGAGATACTAAAGAAATAAAGATTCAGCAAAGAGAGCTAAGACGTATGGTCGATGCAACAGAATAGAGTTTATGTTCAAATAATCCTTAGCTTGACGCTTCAATAATTCTCAATAGGATGTAACTATGCAAGCAGTGCTTAACTATCCCAAGATTGCAGTCATTCGCCCCCAAGGGTGTTTGAATGCTACAAACGCCTTGGAATTTGAACGAAATATGACTACAGCGTTGGCACAAAATGGTATTTCCATCTTGGTAGTAGACCTCGCAGCAGTAGAATCGTTAGACAGCGCGGGGTTGATGGCATTGTTATCTATACACAAACTAGCTCTTAGTTTAGGAAGGGGTTTCCGACTTTGCGCTGTTGCTCCGTCAATTAGAATTATTTTTGAACTAACGCAACTCGATAGAGTGTTTGAAATATTGGATGGTGAAGTTGAGTTAGCTACAACATAAACTTTATGTAAAAGCACAAAGGTCAGTTAAAAAGTGGACTTTATGTAAAGGAGTTATAAGTTACAACGATAAATTATGTTAAGAGACCTAATTAAATGCTAAGGTTTGGATTGGTAGCTGTAATTAAGGTAGCTAGAAGATAGCACAGTGGCTGTTGCAGTTGAGAAATTAATAACATCGGATATTTTAAAACCAGGGCGTTACCTTGGTAATGAGCGTTTAGCAGTACATAAAGCTTGGGATAAGGCAGCAATACGCTGGGTCTTAACCTACCCAGAAGTATATGAAGTCGGTGCATCCAATTTAGGGCACATTATCCTATACAACATCTTGAATGCTCAACCGCGTCAATTGTGCGATCGCTCCTACCTCCCAGGAAAAGACCTAGCAGGCAAACTACGCGAAACTCATACGCCATTATTTGCGGTAGAGTCAAAGCGATCGCTCACAGAATTCGACATTTTAGGTTTTAGTCTCAGTTACGAACTGGGCGCAACTAATATCTTAGAAATGTTGGATTTGGCTGGAATTCCCTTGACGTGGCGAGAAAGGCAAAAAGCAGTGGGAGAATTTACGAATCTCCAGTCTCAGTTTCCATTGATTTTTGCTGGTGGGCAAACAGCAACATCAAATCCTGAGCCTTATGCTGACTTTTTCGACTTTATCGCCCTTGGAGATGGAGAAGAACTTCTGCCAGAAATTGGTTTGGTGTTGGAAGAAGCCAAACAAGCAGGATTGAGTCGGCAAGATATATTACTGGATTTGGCACAGATACCAGGCGTATATGTTCCCCAGTTTTACGACATGGCAGAGGATGGCTCAGTTCATCCTTGTCGCCCTGACGTACCAAAACGAATTCTGCGACGGGTTGCAACTCCCATACCAGCATATTCCATTGGCTTAGTTCCCTACGTAGAAACGGTACACGACCGTTTGACCATTGAGATTCGGCGTGGTTGCACTCGTGGCTGTCGCTTTTGTCAACCAGGAATGCTGACTCGGCCAGCACGGGATGTAGAACCCGATAAGGTTGTAGAAGCAATTGAACAGGGAATGCGGGCAACTGGTTACAATGAGTTTTCCCTACTATCTCTGAGTTGTTCTGATTATTTATCCCTACCAGCAGTGGGGATGGAAATCAAAAATCGCTTAAAAAATGAAAACATTTCTCTGACTCTGCCAAGCCAACGGGTAGACAGATTTGATGAGAATATTGCCAATATCCTTGGAGGTACGCGGCAAGGTGGACTAACTTTTGCTCCAGAAGCTGGAACTCAGCGGATGCGAGACATTGTAAATAAAGGTTTGACGAATGAAGAATTATTGCGGGGAGTGAAAACCGCTTGGGAGCAAGGCTGGGATAAAATCAAGTTGTATTTTATGATTGGCTTGCCAGGTGAAACGGATGTTGATGTTTTGGGTATTGCGGAAACAGTCAGCTGGCTACAGCGAGAATGTCGGGGCAAAGGCAGAAAACCCCTGAACTTTAACCTGACGATTTCTAACTTTACGCCCAAACCCCATACACCATTCCAGTGGCACTCAGTTTCTACCACAGAATTTAAGCGCAAACAGAACCTGTTGCGGCAAGAATTCCGGCGGATGAAGGGAATGAAGGTAAATTTTACCGATGTCCGTATTTCGGCAATGGAAGATTTTGTCGGACGAGGCGATCGCAATTTGAGCAAAGTAGTCCGCCGCGCCTGGGAATTGGGAGCAGGGATGGATTCCTGGTATGAAAATTTAGATCGAGCTTTTACTGCTTGGGGAAATGCGATCGCCGGGGCCGATCTAGATTGGAAATACCGCCAAGTAGAAAATGGTGAATGGAATTTGTTTCACGCACAAGATCGGAACAGATCGGCAGATGCGGAAAATAGCCAATTCCTCACTCCTGTACAGACGCGATTAATCGCGTCTCTCTATACTCCCCACTCGCTAGATATTCCTCTACCTTGGGATCATATTGATACCGGGATTGATAAAAAGTGGCTCCAAGAAGACTTGCAACGCGCCTTAGAAGCGGCAATTGTCCCCGACTGCTCTTTTGAAGGTTGTTCTCACTGTGGCGTATGTGGAACTGACTTTGGTCATAACGTCGTAATTGAATCACCTGTCATCCCACAATTCGCCGGCGAGTTTGTTCCCAACACAACTAAAGCCCAAAGACTGCGAGTTTGGTTTGGAAAACAGGGTAACATGGCTTTGGTAAGCCATCTAGATTTAATCCGTTTGTTTGACCGAGTTGTGCGGCGAGCAGGTTTACCAATTGCCTTTACTGGTGGATTTCATCCAATGCCGCGAATTTCTGTAGCAACGGCTTTGGCTCTAGGGGCTACTAGTAGTGGTGAAATTGCGGATTTTGAGTTAACTGTACCAGTAGACATCGATACTTTTCGAGAAAAATTGGTTCGGGAAATGCCCACAGACATACCCATATATAATGTGGAGCAGATAGATTTAAAAACTCCGGCAGCGACTCAACTGCTAGAAACCGCAGAATATTTAATTACCGTAGCAGCACTTGAAGAAACAACACCTATACAATGGCAAAACTGGATTGATACCATCAAAGCCAAAGATGAGCTTTGGTACGAGCATACAACAAAGTCAGGCAAGAGCCAGTTAATAAATCTGCGCGATCGCTTATTTGAACTGGAATTAGTAAAAACCCCCAAAAGCATTGCAGAATCTATATCTGTTATTCGTTATGTAGGTAGCTATCGCCAAGATGGTTTTCTATTGCGTCCCGAACAAATCCTGTTTATGCTAGGAACAGTGGCTAGTAGAGAATTTCAACTCCTGCACATCCACCGCAATCGGCTAATTTTAGCGGTATAATCCCTGTAGGGCAGGTTGCTAGTAGTTGTCCTAACATGGCACATCGTCGGAATTGATTTTTAGCAAGGTTGCGTTAGAATGGGGTGAAGAGAAATTTTCTGGCGCTGCATTGAATTAGCTGGTTCACTACCCTGGTGTTCAGGGGGCGAAAGCAAAGATATTAGAGTGCAACTTCTAGGATTTTATCCCAGACAAACTGAGGCAGATTAAAGAACACACACTCTCTCTATAGCTACCTTGTGAATCAGTAACTAACAGCAGGCTCGGTTAGCTTCTCTAAATCCATACTTTTTCAACAACTGCTGAATGTCTAATCCACAGTATTGCCGAAGAGCTAGTGCATTACTCTTCTAGAGTTGTTCGCCCTTGGTGTTACCGTAGGGTAAGCAATTGCTGTAGGTTAAGCCAATTTGCAGACGTTCACCAGACGCGCAAAGCGCGGCTTAAAAGTAGGGTAGCAGCTGGCGTTGCTGAGTATAACCCTAAGAATAAATCCAGGGAATGGAAAATAGAAATAGTTTCTTTTTCTTAACGACTTTAGTCGGTTACTCTCAAAAAAAGCTTCCTGAGTTAAAAACTCACTCAGGATTTAGAACTTTCAACTCAGAACTCTCTTTATTGAGAGTATTGCATTGCAAATCAACCATAGACGGTTGATTTAATTGCTTAAACATGCAGCCGTTCTGGAATAATCCGCCGTGAAAACGCTCTTAAGAGCGCCAATAGCTATTTAACTTAGAACATCAAGTTTGCGATTTTTATCATCAGTAGCGCCTTTTGAGGGTTGCAAGGGCAACAAAGGGATAACAAACCTCCAGACCTATTGGTGCTGCCAATTTTTGAGGAAATTGAATGCCAAAACAAATTATTATTGCGGAGCAGCACCAAATTGCTGCTGTCTTTTCTGAAGATCAAATACAGGAACTCGTTGTTGCTACCGGTCATCACCAAATAGGTGATATCTACTTAGGAGTAGTAGAAAACGTATTACCTGGGATAGATGCGGCTTTTGTGAATATTGGCGACCCAGAGCGTAACGGTTTTATTCATGTCACCGACTTGGGGCCATTGAAGCTAAAGCGTACCGCAGCAGCCATTACAGAACTATTAGCACCACAACAAAAAGTTTTGGTGCAAGTAATGAAAGAGCCAACGGGGACAAAAGGGCCTAGGCTCACAGGTAACATCACCTTACCCGGACGCTACGTAGTACTGATGCCCTATGGTAGGGGCGTAAATCTATCCCGACGAATTAAAAGTGAAAGCGAGCGGAACCGCTTGCGGGCACTAGCGATTTTGGTCAAACCGGCGGGAATGGGTTTGCTCGTGCGGACAGAAGCCGAAGGCAAACCAGAAGAAGCGATTATGGAAGATTTGGAGTTGCTGCAAAAGCAATGGGAGGCGATTCAACAGGAAGCGCATTCTACCCGTGCCCCAGCACTGCTCAATCGAGACGATGACTTTATCCAGCGCGTATTGCGAGATATGTACGGCGCGGATGTCAATCGGATTGTCGTAGATTCTAGTACTGGCTTGAAGCGCGTGAAGCAGTACTTGCAGAATTGGAGTGGAGGTCAAACACCGCAAGGATTGTTGATTGACCATCACCGCGATCGCTCCCCAATTTTAGAGTATTTCCGCATCAGTGCTGCCATTAGAGAAGCCCTGAAACCGAGAGTAGACTTACCTTCGGGAGGTTACATCATCATCGAACCGACGGAGGCATTAACCGTAATCGATGTTAACTCAGGTTCCTTCACGCGATCGGCAACAGCCAGAGAAACAGTTTTGTGGACAAACTGCGAAGCTGCAACAGAAATTGCTCGCCAGTTGCGTCTGCGGAATATCGCCGGGGTAATCGTCGTTGATTTTATTGATATGGAATCACGGCGCGATCAACTGCAAGTTCTCGAACACTTTAATAAAGGACTTAAAGCAGACAAAGCTCGTCCCCAGATTGCCCAACTCACCGAATTGGGTTTAGTAGAACTGACCCGCAAACGTCAGGGTCAAAATATTTACGAATTGTTTGGCGAAACTTGTCCCACCTGTGGCGGTTTAGGACATACTGTGCGTCTGCCTGGAGAACTCGAAAACCGATTACCAATACCCGCAGAAACACCAGAGCGTGAGCGCTTTGTATCCCTACCTCACCGAGAACCACGTCAGCCATCTGCCCGCATCCCGGAACCACGAGAAACTTATGATGGATTTGGGGAAGCATTTGACGGCGACTCGGAATCGAGTAATTTAAATCTGATTAATCATCCTAGTTATCAAGAACTTAATGATAATAAGCGTCGTACCCGCACTCGCCGCAGTCGAATTGGCATCAATGGGTTAAACGGGAAAGATGAATCTCGGGTTATTGCCAATCCACTAGCTTTTGCCAACGAGCCAGATTTAGACCTTGATATAGAACCAGAATTAGGAGTTGCACCAGAGATTTCCTCACCCACCCTTGGTAAACCAGGTTGGAGTGAAAGAGCAGAACGCACTGTAGAGCGCACTAAAGTTATTAAGGCAGACCCAGTTAAACCAGTGGTAGAACCACCGGAAATTAGAACTGTAGAAATGAGCCTCCAGGAACAGGATATGTTTGCCTTGATGGGAATATCTCCCTTGGTGAAGCTAGATCAAGAGGTTAAAAATACCAAGTCTGTGATTATTAACGTGATTCAGCCCGGTCAAGTGCGAACGACTCCAACTGAATCCATCTCAGAATCACCCATTGCCCAAAGAGCAACACCTGAAGTAGTTGCAACCAAATTACCAATACCAAAAGTTATTGAGCCAGAACAAAAATCTTTGATAGAAGAGACAACTGAACCATCTGAATTGATTGCTAATCCTTTGGAAAGCTTGCCTACAAAAGCCTCCGTCAAGGCGATCGCAGATGAAAATGATGCCAACAGTGCCGCTAATGCGATCGCAGATGAAAGTGATGCCAACAGCGCCGCCACTGCTAGCCGTCGCCGCCGCCGTCGTTCTTCAGCGATCGAGGATAATTAATTTGCTTTATGGTAGAAACATCGCCAACGCCCTTGGAACAATCCAACTGGCTGGAGTTTTCTACCTTGTCAGGGATTCCAGGATTGGTTGCAGGTGTGGATGAAGTAGGGCGAGGCGCTCTATTTGGGCCAGTGGTGGCAGCAGCAGTGATTTTACCAGATCGTGCTTTGCCAATACTGATTGCAGCTAAAATTAAAGACAGTAAAAAGTTGTCTAGTTCTCGGAGAACTCAGCTAGCACAGCAAATTTGTGGGCTGGCTATAGACTGGAAAATTGGGTTTGCTTCTACTGCCGAAATTGACAAGATAAATATTTTGCAAGCGACACTATTAGCAATGAAGCGGGCTGTACTGAAGTTAAAGGTACAGCCTGCAATCTGCTGGGTTGATGGCAATCAGTCAATCAAAGACTTGCTCTTGCCACAACAAACAATAGTTAAAGGGGATGAGCGATCGCTCGTTATTGCCTCTGCTAGTATTGTTGCCAAGGTTTGGCGTGACGATCTGATATTGCGTCTAGGATTAAAATACCCTATGTACAACCTAGAGCGTAACAAGGGTTATGGTAGCCAAAAGCATTTGCTGGCTCTGCAACAATACGGGCCATCGCCCTTACATCGTCAGTCTTTTCGTCCTTGCCAAATCAAAGTACCGAACGCTGAGTGATTAAATGATTACTCAGCATTCAGGATTGGCAATTCAGTACTGTCACTGTCAAGTCCTCTATCTTTAGTTTGTGATATTACCCAATAGCGATAATCCGCCAAAAGTTGATTTAATAACCGTTGCTTAACCGACAACAACACGCTTTTGAGCAAACCATTACCAGTAGCTTCTAAAATCGGCTTCGGAGTAAAGGAAAATGGCGGTGGTAAATCCACCAGCACTTCTAAATCAGCCCTTCCTTCCAGACGAGTACCAGTACTAAATTCTTTGGGAGACAAATGCCCTTTTAAATTAAGGGCAAAGCGCTGGTTAATATACTCGAAACCCAGAATTTCACAGCGTAGCGATCGCAAATAAATTATTCCATTTGATTCGGCCCAAACTCTCATATCTACAGTCGGTTGAATACTCAATGACATAAAAGTGAGCGGACGCATTTTCAAGCGAAAAACTTCCTCAGAAAGCTGCTGAATCCGGCTGTTGTCAGCCAAAGCCCTAACTAGACGTTGAGGCTGACGTAAGTAGTGCTGGATGGGAATAGGCTGCTCTGGAACAGCGATTTCAACCGATTGGGAGGCAGTAAACCGGGTAGCCATGAGCGGATAAAAATATTTGTCTCTTAATTTTAATATTTTTTAACAACTTAAATCTGATTATTAGAAAAGTACAAAATTATCGTTGCTTATCAGCTATACAGCATTAGCAAAAATTTGGTACGCTCATTACTAATTTTAGAGATAACAGTTTTTACTAAGAGTAAATGTTGGATATATTTGCCCAACCCAAAATATCATAATCTTTGTTTACACATTAAACTCGCAACTCAAGGCTAAAGGCATGACTCTATCGATCGCACATTTAGGGCCTCCCGGCACTTACACAGAACAAGCATCTGTTCTTTATCTCAACTGGTTGACTAAAAGTACGGGAGTTGAAGCTACGTTATCTCCCTATCCCACCATCCCACAATCACTGCGTGCCGTTGCTGATGGTAAAGCTCACCTAGCTGTTGTGCCAGTAGAAAATTCTATTGAAGGGAGTGTTACTACAACACTGGATACACTGTGGCAGTTAGACAGTTTGCAAATTCAGTTAGCTTTAGTATTACCGATTGTTCATACCTTAATTTCTTGTGCATCTAGCTTAGATAAGATTAAAACTGTTTATTCTCACCCGCAAGCTTTGGCACAATGTCAGGGATGGTTAGAGCGGTTTCTCCCAACTGTACAGATTATTATCAGCAATTCTACCACCGAGGCACTACAGCGATTAGAGCAAGAGACAACAACAGCAGCGATCGCTTCTAGTAGAGCCGCTCAACTCTACAACCTACCCATACTTGCCACTGGTATTAACGACTATCCAGAAAACTGTACTCGTTTTTGGGTAGTAAGTCAGGGTGACGCGATCGCTTCATTCGAGACATCAAAAGTTCCTACCAGTCACACATCGCTGGCTTTTAGTATGCCAGCCAACACACCCGGAGCATTAGTCAAACCTTTGCAAATCTTTGCTCAACGAGGAATTAACCTTAGCCGAATCGAATCTCGTCCGACGAAGCGATCGCTAGGCGAATATTTGTTTTTCATGGATTTAGAAGCAGATGTCAATGAAGCACAAATGCAATCTGCTTTAGCAGAATTAACTATCCACACAGAGATTTTAAAAATTCTTGGCGCTTACAATGTTTTGCCGATCGGCGCTTTTTCCTGAGAAGTTAGAAGTTGTCAGTTAGGGAATATAAATTATAAGTTGTCAATCTTGTATTATTTGTTATTTTTCCTAACTCCTAAACTCCTCACTCCTCACTTTTCATTAAACGTATCTTTGAGAACAGAGCGAGCTGCTAAGTGATTACGAGTAGAAGTTAAAATTTCTGCTTCTCGCTCTAGACGAGTTGCAGTATCTTGCATTTCTAGCAATAACTGTTGCTCTGCGGCCACACCATAAAGATTACTAGCCACCCAATAAGATAGTTCTGTTGGTAGATCGGGCAAATCTTCTGGCAGTTCGATATTTTGTTCGGTTAATTTACCTGATAGACGTACAACATCTCGTAGTAGTTGTTCTACCTCAGTTGATAAAGGATGCAAATCTTTAGTTGGTGCTTGGTCTTCAATCCACTCAACTAAGCCAACACGATATGGCTTTTCACGAACATACTCTAATACACGAAATCTCTGCTGCCCTAAAGTTAACATCTTGATTCGATCGTCTGGCAGCCGTTGGTGATGAACGATTTCCGCACAGCAGCCAGTGTTTGCAATTGTACCTTTGACTGGATCGAACATCAAAACACCGAATCTGCGATCGCTCTCCAAAATCGTGTTCATCATGATTCGGTAGCGGAATTCAAAGATGTGTAGAGGCAATGGTCTAGTAGGAAACAGAACTACTTCGGGTAACGGGAACAGAGGTAGTTCACGAACTGCAATTTTAGAAGATGATGTCATTGTTATCTTGGTATAAACTTAATCTTTAAAATTTCTTTTTCTCTGCTTTTCCCGTATTTTGTCTATATTCTATCATTTGTTTCCTAGCTAAATAAAAGCCCTGAGATATATTTCTTCAGGGCTATGTAAATATACTAATGTCATTTGTCCTTTGCCTGAGTACTAATGACAAATGACAAATGACCAATGACAAATGACTAATGACCAATGACAAATGACCAATGACCAATAACTAATAACTAATTAAAGTTTGACTTCGATATCTACACCTGATGGTAGATCCAATTTCATCAGAGCATCTATAGTCTTAGAAGAAGGCTGGTAAATGTCAATAATCCGGCGATGAGTACGGGTTTCAAAGTGTTCCCGTGAATCTTTATCTACGTGAGGCGATCGCAGCACACAATAGATCCGGCGTTTTGTGGGTAAAGGAATTGGGCCTATGGCTGTAGCGTTGGTGCGGTTAGCTGTGTCTACAATCTTCTCGCAAGATGTATCTAATAAGCGTCGGTCAAAGGCTTGTAAGCGAATTCTAATTTTTTGCTGCTGTAGAGTTGCCATCTTTAATTTTCCAGGTTCTGCGTAATTAGGGGATTATTTACAGGTTAAAGGTTACAGGGTAAAGGTTACAGAAAACTATTACCTGTCCCCTGCAACCTATTACCTTATTTATAGAGGGAAGAGAAAGGAGCAGAGAGGAATTATACCATCTCTGCTCCTTTGTTATGAGCCAAAAGGTGCTATTTGATAATTTTGGAGACGACACCAGCACCGATGGTACGTCCACCTTCGCGGATAGCGAAGCGCATTCCTTGTTCAATAGCGATCGCGTTGATCAATTCTACTGTCATCTTGATGCGATCGCCTGGCATCACCATTTCTACTTCTTTGCCTTCATCGGAGGTGTAGGCTTTGATAGTACCAGTTACATCGGTTGTCCGTACATAGAACTGGGGACGGTAGCCGGCGAAAAATGGAGTCTTACGACCACCTTCTTTTTCTGTTAGGACGTATACTTCACCTTCAAATTGAGTGTGAGGTGTAATTGAACCTGGTTTGGCTATTACCATACCGCGCTCGATATCTTCTTTCTTGAGACCACGCAGTAGTACACCCGCGTTATCTCCAGCCAGACCTTCGTCGAGGCTCTTCTTGAACATCTCAATCCCGGTGACGGCGGTAGTCCGAGTGTCTTTGAGACCAATTAGCTCGACAGTATCGCCAACCTTAACTTTCCCGCGTTCAATCCGTCCAGTAGCCACAGTACCACGACCTGTGATGGTGAACACGTCTTCCACTGCCATCAAGAAGGGCTTATCAACATCCCGCTCAGGAGTGGGGATAAAGGAATCCACAGCGTCCATCAAGTCGTAGATTTTATCTACCCAAGGATTTTCACCTTTTTTAGTCTTAGGATTCTTGGTCATTGCTTCGAGAGCTTGTAGACCAGAACCTTTGACAATGGGGATATCATCGCCAGGGAAGTCATAGCTGCTTAACAGTTCTCTCAGTTCTAGTTCTACTAGTTCCAAGAGTTCTGGGTCATCCATCAAGTCTTCTTTGTTCAAGAATACAACCAGACTGGGAACGCCCACCTGTTTTGCTAACAGAATGTGTTCGCGGGTTTGGGGCATAGGGCCATCAGTAGCAGCCACTACAAGGATGCCTCCATCCATCTGAGCCGCACCAGTGATCATGTTCTTCACATAGTCAGCGTGGCCTGGACAGTCTACGTGAGCATAGTGCCGATTTGCGGTTTCATACTCAACGTGAGCGGTATTGATGGTAATACCCCGTGCTTTTTCTTCTGGCGCGTTATCGATTTGGTCGTAGCCTTTAGCTGTAGCTTGACCAAGAGCTGCCAAGGTCATAGTGATGGCTGCTGTTAACGTGGTTTTACCGTGGTCAACGTGGCCAATGGTACCGATATTGAGGTGGGGTTTATTTCTTTCAAACTTTGCGCGTGCCATGAATGCTCATTTCCTTATTTTAACTAAGCGTTCCCTTTGCTTTTTGCAATGATAGTTTCAGCTACGCTGCGAGGCACCTCTTCGTAGTGGCTGAACTCCATCGTGAAGGTACCCCGACCTTGCGTTTTTGACCGGATATCAGTGGCGTAGCCAAACATACTCGCCAGTGGAACTTTAGATGTTACCTTAGCGAGTCCCTTTTCGGTGCTTTGGCTTTCAATCTGCCCTCGGCGGGTGTTTAGGTCGCCAATGACGTTACCCATATAGTCTTCAGGAACTTCAACCTCAACTTTCATCATAGGCTCTAAGATGACAGGTGAAGCTTTCAGCACAGCCTCTTTCATCGCCATTGAGCCAGCGATTTTAAAAGCCATTTCCGAAGAGTCTACATCGTGGTATGACCCATCAATTAGCGTCGCTTTAACGTCAATTAACGGATATCCAGCCAGAACACCAGATTCGCAACTTTCTTTCATCCCTTGTTCTGCGGGGCCAACATACTCTTTAGGTACTGTACCGCCAGCAATTTTGGAAACGAATTCAAAGCCAGTACCGGGTTCTCCAGGCTCCAAATTGATCACAACGTGACCATATTGACCTTTACCACCACTTTGGCGGATGAATTTGCCCTCCACTTTGTTCACAGCTTTCCGAATTGTTTCTCGGTAAGCTACTTGTGGCGCACCTACATTCGCTTCCACCTTGAATTCTCGTAACATCCGGTCTACTAGAATTTCTAGGTGTAGCTCTCCCATTCCGGCGATCACAGTTTGGTTTGTTTCGGGATCGACGCGGACTCGGAAAGTGGGGTCTTCTTCTGAGAGAGATTGCAGAGCCTTGGACAGCTTGTCCATGTCATTCTTGGTTTTGGGTTCAACCGCCACCGAGATCACAGGCTCAGGAATGAATAGGGATTCCAGAATTACTGGCGATCCCTCATCACAGAGCGTGTCACCTGTCAAGGTGTCTTTCAATCCCAGAGCTGCTCCCAAATCTCCCGCTCTCAGTTCATCGACATCTTGCCGATCGTCTGCTTTCATGAGAACTAAGCGGGAAATCCGTTCTTTTTTATTCTTACTAGCGTTGAGAACGTAACTGCCCTTTTTCAGGACACCAGAATAAACGCGAACGAATGTCAGGCGACCGTAAGGGTCAGCCATAATCTTGAATGCCAGAGCTGCTAGAGGTTCGTTGTCATCAGCCCGCCGCTCAATAGTATCGCCATTGGGCAGTAAGCCTTGAATGGGTGGTACTTCACTTGGCGCTGGCAGGTAATCGACAACGGCATCGAGCATCAACTGCACGCCTTTGTTTTTGAATGCCGAACCACAAAGTACTGGTACAATCGTCCCCGCAATTGTGCCTTTCCGCAGGGCAGTCTTAACTTCCTGTTCTGTAAGTTCTTCGCCCTCGAAGTACTTAGCCATCAGAGCATCATCAGTTTCAGCTGCGGCTTCTATGAGCTTGGTGCGGAATTCGTCTACTTGCGCTTGCAATTCTTCCGGTATATCAGTTTCCTGGATATCGGTTCCTTGGTCGTTGGCGTAAATGTACGCCCGTTGCCCTACTAGGTCAACGATCCCTTGGAAGTCGTTTTCACTACCAATTGGTAGTTGAATGGCGATCGCATTTGCCCGCAAGCGATCGCGAATTTGCTCGTGAACTTTATAAAAGTTCGCTCCGGTGCGATCCATCTTGTTGATAAAGGCTATCCGAGGTACTTTGTAGCGCTCTGCTTGTCGCCACACTGTCTCAGACTGCGGTTGCACGCCGCCCACAGAACAAAATACTGCGATTACGCCATCTAACACGCGCATGGAACGCTCAACTTCAATTGTGAAGTCTACGTGACCCGGAGTATCGATAATGTTAATTTGATGATCTTTCCAGCTGGTACTGATAGCAGCCGCAGTAATGGTAATTCCCCGCTCCCGCTCCTGCTCCATCCAGTCTGTGACGGCAGTTCCTTCATGAACTTCGCCAATTTTATGAATTATCCCAGAGTAAAATAATATTCTCTCTGTTGTTGTTGTTTTGCCCGCATCTATATGCGCCGCAATACCAATGTTGCGTACTTTCTCTAGCGGGATCGTGCGTGCCACAGCTACCTCCTATAGTTTTTGCCTCATGATATCTTGTATATTACTCTTTGTTAAGATTCTATACTTTTACGGAAAACCGTCTGCTTTTTGTAAATCCACGATATACCACTTTGGCAAGGCGATATATCGCTTTTCTACTTAATAACGATAGTGGGCAAATGCTTTGTTAGCTTCCGCCATCCGGTGCGTTTCTTCGCGTTTCCGAATTGCATTGCCTGTTTCGTTGGCAGCATCCATTAACTCATTTGCCAATTTGCTTGCCATTGTCCGCCCTGGTCTAGACCGGGAATATTGCACTAACCAACGCAGTGCTAGGGTAGTACCCCGTTCTGTACGCACTTCCATTGGTACTTGGTAGGTTGCTCCACCTACTCGTCGAGCTTTTACTTCTACTAGAGGTGTGGCATTTCGCACTGCTCTTTCAAAGGTTTCTAAAGCACCGTTACCAGTGCGTTCCTCGATAGTTTTCAATGCTTCATAAACAATTCGGGCGGCAAGTGATTTTTTGCCATGACGCATGATCCGTCTGATAATCATGCTCACAAGGCGACTGTTATATACGGAGTCAGACGGGACTGGGCGCCTTTGAATAACACCACGACGAGACATACTTCACCTTTAATTCGGAATTTGGCAACGAAATTATATGCTATCAGACACCGGAAACTAAAAGCTGTGGAACCCAACCCTCAGACTTTTTCAATTTTGTTTTCGATTGTTGCAGCAAGGCTGACCTATTGACTGCCAATTTTGGATTAGAGTTTTTGGTAGACGTTCCGACCACAAGGATTGGAAAAAATCAAAAGTCTGTAAGTCTCATCCCCTTGTGGGTTCGACCAATCCAAAATTGCAAATCTAAAATCTAAAATTCATTGACTTGCTACCTGCAACTAAATACTCACGGTTACAAGGTTCTAAACCTGAATGTTCAGATGAGAATTATGCCGTGGGTTACAGCCTTCTCCTCAGAACTTCTACACTTGCTCGCTTAGTGTAGGTGTAGCATGCTTGATTTTTTTAAACAGACTTGAGCAGCTTTCATAACTGCTCTTAGAACACAGACCCTGATAGTTTTTTGTCCTTGAGCGTTTTTAAGGTAAACGATTAATCGTGTTGGGTGCGACTAATCGCCTAATCCTATTTTTTCGCTGCTTTCGGACGCTTTGTTCCATACTTGGAACGCCCTTGTTTACGGTCTTTGACTCCGGCTGTATCTAGAGTGCCACGGATGATGTGGTATCTCACACCTGGTAGATCCTTAACCCGACCGCCACGAATCATCACAACTGAGTGTTCTTGTAAATTGTGACCAATTCCTGGAATGTAAGCTGTGACTTCAAATCCAGATGTCAGTCTGACTCTTGCTACTTTCCGTAAAGCTGAGTTAGGCTTCTTTGGTGTAGTCGTGTATACTCTGGTACAAACTCCCCGACGTTGAGGGCATTGTTTCAGAGCCGGGGATTTGGTTTTCTGACGCGCTTGTTCGCGCTCGGTACGTATTAGCTGCTGTATTGTTGGCATGAGTTACAGCGCGTAAAGCTGCTTATATGTCTAAGTTTTAACAAATCCTGATTATATCGTTTTTTAGGGTTTTGTGTCAATTTTAATTTTTCCTTTATTATTAGCAAAATATGGCTAATTAGTGATTAGTTGTGGAAAAGGAATTACCACAGCCACAGGTTGCGATCGCCTGAGGATTGTGGAAGCGAAAACCACCACCCATTAAGTCTTCTGAATAATCGACCCTCAAACCGTTGAGGTAATTTAAGCTTGTGGCATCTATAACTACTTTGATCTCATCCAAGTCGAAAACTTGGTCGCCAACTTTTATTGCTTCATCGAAGGACATATCATAAAAAAAGCCGGAACAACCACCTGGTTTTACTGCCAATCGAAACAACACATTTGGCTGCTTCTTGGACTTTATTCGCCCAATTTCACTTGCGGCTGCTTGACTCAGATGAATCATGGAACTCGTTTTTTGCAATTGAATACCCCATCTTCATTTTACAGATAGATGGGTTAACTCTTACTTCTCGAAAATTCCAAATTACCAAAGCCATGAGCGCGATCGCTATTACTACATTTATAGCACAACATGATTAAGTCCCCACCTTAACTAGGTAGGGACTTCTGGGGTGCGGTGGTTCGCAAGGAGGGTTTGCACAAAAATGTATTCAGTTTTTAGATTAGAGCTTTAATCCTTAGTACGGGCATAGTCATCTTGGTAGCGGATAATGTCATCTTCTCCTAAGTATTCGCCATTTTGCACTTCAATCAACACCAAGGGGATCACACCAGGATTCTCTAAACGATGAGATGTACATTGGGGTACATAAGTTGACTCATTATTGCTCAGTAATACTTCTCTCTCACCACAAGTTACCCTAGCTGTACCAGAAACGACAATCCAATGTTCGCTGCGGTGGTGGTGCATTTGTAAACTGAGGCGGTGTCCGGGCTTAACTTCGATGCGCTTGATTTTGTATCCGCGCCCTTCTTCCAAAACTGTAAAAGCACCCCAAGGACGTAACTCAGTTGCAGCAATGCCTCTGGAAGTGATAGTTGAAGGTAGGTGTAGAGTGTCAGTCTGTGTAGTTTCTTGATATCGAGCCATAATTACCTCATTTGAAGACATAACAAACCGTCTGTACTCTTAACTATTGATAAAAAATCTGGCGCTATCTTGCAACGTTGAAAATCAGCAAATTTGTCGCACCTTGATAAACATAACAAAATCAAACGTGACGGTGTAAATCATCACTACTAAAACTCTTGTATCTACACCAAGTCTTCATCAAGCAAAATGACAGCTTGTCCTAAACTTTAAAAAAAGGATGGAGAATTGGGAATTGGTGATTAAGAGACTTCACTTCCCCATTCCCTAATCATCGTGGTTTCAGGAAAACACCAATTCCATTATGAACACGAGCAGCAGTACTAGGCGAACGGTCGAGTAGTTGCCCTCCTAAGTAAAGGCTGGTAGAACTTCCGCCATCCAAATTTAGGGCATCTACACAACCCATCTGTTGCATCAACTGGGCATGTTCTGCCAACGTCGGGCCATAACCACCAGCCCGATTATGCACGGCAACAATCATCAGTGTGCCTGTTGCAGTTGTACAAATGCCGCTACGAATAGCCTTTTCGGCAATAAAAGCATTACTGAATTTTTCGGCTTTGGCATCAAGGACAATTTGACGATTTTGGACTAATAGCGGCCCGGCTCCGATAATGTGGGGATAACGACTAAAATCAGTAGGAGCAGTGCTGCTGGAAATACTTACTGCGCTTCCAATAGGTAACTGTGAGGCAGTACTAACAGCGTTAGCGCGTAAAGTTAGTAGGTAGCCATCCTGGGGAATGGGAACGGCTGTCCCACCAACTTTGCCACCTGGTAGCTGTTGAGTAATGTGGTCTTTTTGTACCACTAGGATAATTTCGTTATCCGTCAAGGGCGTGTAAGTTGCTCCCCAAGCTGGAGTGTAACGAGCAATACCACTCTGGATGTAGCCACTATTAAGAAACAGAATTGGTAAGCGCTGGTTATTTGCAGTAATTAAAGTTTCTTCTAAGGTAAGACGACCGAAGTAAAATTGGCCTGAATCATTCCAAGCGATCGCACCCCGGTTAAGAATAGGGCCTGATAACCATTGATTATCCCGGCGAATCGCACCCAATGGCAATCTGTTATTCCGGTTAAAATAACCACCGTTAATTCCAGCGACTGCTAAGTAACGTTGTGCTGTTTGAATTAAGGGAGCAGTACCCGCAAGCCCATCAGGACTAGCCCACATAGGTTTCAACGTTAGCCCAAATTTACGAGGATTAACTTCTAACCAAACCACCGGAAAACGTTCTGTGCCCAAGTTGACATAATGCTGTTGCCAGCGCAGTCCTGGGGCCCAAGTAATATCTCGCTCTTCTAAAGGATCGGGTCGAATATCGATAATGAGGCGATTGGGGTTAGCGACAGTATTAACTTGAGGCGATAGCCCAAAGGGAACGCTTAAACTAATAATTGTTTGGTTTTTCACCACCTGCACTTGTCGAATAAGTGGTTCAGGAACTGGTGCTGGTAGTATTGGTTGTGTTGGTGTAAGTGGTAATAATTGTTTGAGCAGGTTTGGCAGTAATGTTGGTGGCGCTGCTGGTGGCTGGGGGGTATAGCGTTCTATCAAAACAGGATCGGCTATTCCATCTAGGGTAATTGTCCACTCTCGATTTGGCGGTGTGGTGGGTTTGGGAATTGGCGTGTCTGGATCGGAAGATGGAGTTTGGGGTTTTGCGATCGCCGATCCTGGGGCTACTTGCCAAGCAGTTGGACGATCTAAATCCACAAGAATCCGAGCCTGTTGCAAAGAATTAACACTCGCGTCTGAAAGTTGTTGACTCTGAACAATATTTGTGACTTGCGTTTTTGGGGTAGCAATCACCAAGATGTTGCCACTGGTTCGGATTTCCCATCCAGATGTTTGAGCAAAATTGCTAATATCAAGGTAGCGATACGATCCTAGTAGCTTGGTGGATAAAACCAGTGGCTTTGTCACGGATGAAAACCACTGTATTGGTTGCTTCGCTGAATTATTAGTGTTTAAGAAATTTACTCCTATTAATTGTCTGAATACCCCATCACTGAGATGAGTTGTCACTTGACCAGATTTTCCAGGTTGCTGCAACCAAGTTCCTGGTAAAGTACGACCATTGAGGGAAATTTGATTACCAGAGGATACTACGCCTGTTAAAGGAGGTGCAACTGACTGGGAGAGCAGTATTGGTTTGGTATTTTTAGGTGACTCCTGGGCGTTGGTAGCACAAGTAGTCGTTAAACACAGTACTGTTAAAAGTATTGGTGAGACAGTAGCCCGAAAAAATCTGCGTTCGCTAATCCCTAATTGGCAACAACTCGGCATTTTTACCATAATTTAGTAGTTATTTTTGAAAACTATCACCCCAAGGTATAAACTAACTAATTATTTGGAAATATAAAGATTACATGACTTTATTTCTTAAAAATTATGTTAATATATATAGTGGTTAGTTGTCTCTTTTAGACACAAAACAAATTTAGACGCTAAAGCCACTCCACGCAATTGTTTTAACTGGCACTACTTCTAACCAGACTATACACGGTAGTATTGGTTATAAAAACAGATTAAGATATTCGATCCTAACTGAATGTTGCTATTTCAGTGAGGTCTAGTTAATAGTAATATATGTGTCAGCTGGTAAGCAGAAAAACTCCAGACAATAACAATATTTGGGAATTGTCAAATGGGTATATATTGTAATACGCTGATTTTATTGCAGGCTCAGGATGAGTTTGGCTTTAAAACATAGGACAGCTTTTCGTTTTGTTTCAGGTGAGCCGCAATAGGCTCTATTAGTAGCTAGAGTGCATCTGGAAAAAGGGAATTGAGAAAATACTTAGCTTCACAATATAAAAAAGAAACTGTCAGGGCAAAAATCATGTCTTGGCGGGAAGAAGTTGTTTAACACCGCATAAATACATAAACAATACGCAACTATTTTAACACGGGGGAACTAAGAAAGTAAAACCGAAGTTAAAATTTTTTTTCCCTAAATTTCGGTGCCTATATATTATTTCTCCATTGCGGAATTGATAAATTTTTTTCCGTAAGTAGTGGCAAAATTGGTAACTCAATACTTCAGGAACAGGGTATGAATAATCAACCGATGAATCAAGACCAGAAAATCACAGCAAATATCAACTCAAGAGATACCTATCAGGGGCAAAAATGGTTAGTAGAAGAACGAGATGCCTGTGGTGTCGGTTTTATTGCTCATCGTCAGAATCATACCAGCCACGAAATTTTAGAAAAAGCCTTAGCTGCTCTAACCTGTTTAGAACACCGGGGAGGTTGTAGCGCCGATCGAGACTCTGGTGATGGTGCTGGAGTATTGACAGCTATCCCTTGGAATTTGTTCCAACAAGATTTTGCCCAAAGGTGGGAGGAATTTCCATCCACCAATAACATCGCTGTGGGGATGATATTTCTCCCACCAGACCAGGAAGCAGCACAAAAAGCTAGGGTGGCAGTTGAGCAAGTAGCTACCGAAGAAAACTTGATCGTACTGGGTTGGCGAGTCGTGCCAGTGCAATCTGATTTGCTGGGAGTACAAGCAAAAGAAAATCAACCCCAGATTGAACAAGTTTTGTTAGCTTCTGTTGACAAAAGTGGTGATGATTTAGAACGACAGTTGTATATTACCCGCCGCCGAATTAGTAAAGTTGCAACCAATATCTCAGAAGAATTTTATATCTGCTCTTTATCAAATCGCACAATAGTTTACAAAGGCATGGTGCGTTCTGCCGTATTAGGAGAATTTTATCAGGATTTAAAAAATCCAGCTTACAAAAGCGCCTTTGTTGTCTATCACCGCCGCTTTAGTACCAATACAATGCCCAAATGGCCCCTAGCTCAACCAATGCGGCTTTTGGGTCACAACGGCGAAATCAATACCTTATTGGGTAACATCAACTGGATGATGGCACGAGAAGCTAGCCTGAATCATCCTGTATGGGGCGATCGCATCAAGGAACTCAAACCATTAGTTCACATTGATAACAGCGACTCAGCTACCCTAGACAACGTACTAGAATTACTGGTGTGTTCTGGACGCAGCCCCTTGGAAGCTTTAATGATTATGGTTCCAGAGGCTTACCAAAATCAACCTTCTTTAAATGACTCTCCAGAAATTGTTGATTTCTACGAATATTACAGTGGTCTGCAAGAAGCGTGGGATGGGCCAGCGCTTTTAGTATTCAGCGATGGCAAAAAAGTTGGTGCAACACTAGATCGTAATGGTTTAAGACCAGCCCGCTACGTAATCACCAAAGATGACTACATTGTTGTCGCTTCCGAAGCAGGTGTAGTGGACTTTCCAGAAGCCGATATTGTGGAGAAAGGTAGACTCGGCCCTGGGCAAATGATTGCCGTGGATTTAGTCAACCATGAA
Source organism: Nostoc sp. 'Peltigera membranacea cyanobiont' 232 (assembly GCF_002245985.1). Lineage (NCBI taxonomy): Bacteria > Bacillati > Cyanobacteriota > Cyanophyceae > Nostocales > Nostocaceae > Nostoc > Nostoc sp. 'Peltigera membranacea cyanobiont' 232. Next base: position 3,609 of record NZ_NOLK01000107.1, on the reverse strand, counting down.
GTACTGAAGAATTGGGAGATTAAGCAGCGCATCGCCAAGCAGCATCCTTATGGAGAATGGCTGCAACAGTACCGTCAAGAATTAAAGTCATTGGTGAGCCAACGCGGTCTTGGGGGTCTCCCCCATGAGCGATTGGCGAACCCCGAAGGGGTCATTGGTCATCCGTCATTAGCAAATGGCAATGGCAAAGGACAAATGACAAATGACCAAGAACAAGTGACAATTGACAGGCAAACCTTGCTGCAACTTCAAACTGCCTTTGGCTACACCACAGAAGATGTAGAAATGGTGATTCATGAAATGGCGAAGGCAGGTTCAGAGCCGACTTTCTGCATGGGGGATGATATTCCTTTAGCGGTGTTGTCAACAAAACCCCACCTGCTTTATGACTATTTCAAACAGCGCTTTGCTCAAGTGACTAACCCGGCGATTGATCCCCTACGGGAAAAGCTAGTGATGTCTTTGAAAGTCGAACTGGGAGAACGGGGTAACTTATTAGAACCCAAGGCAGAGTATGCTCGGAGATTGAAACTTGAATCGCCAGTGTTAACAGATGGTGAATTAGAAGCGATTAAGCTATCGGGATTTGCCACAGCTGAGTTGTCAACCCTATTTGCGATCGCCACTGGCCCTGAAGGATTAAATGCCGCAGTCCAGGCTTTACAAGCACAAGCAGCTGAATCAGTCCGGGCGGGTGCAAAGATTTTAATCTTAAGCGATAAGGGAAATGACGGTATCAGCCCAGAAGATACATACATTCCTCCCCTATTAGCAGTGGGTGCTGTACATCATCACCTGATTCGGGAAGGGCTGCGGATGAAAACATCCCTGATTGTCAATACAGCCCAATGCTGGAGTACTCATCACTTTGCTTGTCTGATTGGCTATGGTGCTGGCGCAGTCTGCCCATATATGGCTTTGGATACGGTGCGTGATTGGTGCATTGATCCCAAAACCCAAAGGTTAATGGAGGTGAAAAAACTTCCTACTCTTACTGTAGAACAAGCTTTAGATAACTATCGCAAAGCAGTAGAGTCAGGCTTACTGAAAATTCTCTCCAAGATGGGAATTTCTCTGCTTTCCAGTTATCAAGCAGCCCAAATCTTTGAAGCTATTGGTCTCGGTGGAGATTTAATTGAACTAGGATTTCGTGGTACGACTTCCCGCATCGGTGGTTTGAGTATTGGCGAACTTGCTGATGAAGTACTTTCTTTCCATGTCAAAGCTTTCCCAGAATTGACGACCAAGAAGTTAGAAAACCTGGGCTTTGTGCAATACCGTCCTGGCGGTGAGTACCACATGAATAGCCCCGAAATGGTTAAGGCGCTGCATAAGGCTCTAGATGGCAAAAACTACGACCATTACGAAGTTTACAAAAAGCATCTCCAAGGCAGACCAGTAACGGCATTGCGAGACTTGCTAGACTTCCAAGGCGATGCCTACGGCGGCAAGCAACGCACTTCAATTCCTCTAGAAGAAGTAGAGTCGGTAGCTGAAATTGTCAAGCGTTTCTGCACCGGCGGCATGTCTTTAGGCGCTTTGTCAAGAGAAGCCCATGAAACTTTAGCGATCGCCATGAATCGCATCGGTGGTAAATCTAACTCTGGGGAAGGTGGCGAAGACCCAGTGCGCTATAAAGTTTTAGATGATGTAGACGAGTCTGGTCACTCGCCAACCCTACCTCATTTAAAAGGATTGCGGAATGGGGATAAAGCCTATAGTGCCATTAAACAAGTTGCATCGGGACGCTTTGGTGTCACGCCAGAGTACCTAGTTAACGCTAAACAGATTGAAATCAAAATTGCCCAAGGTGCCAAGCCTGGAGAAGGTGGCCAGCTACCAGGGCCCAAAGTGAGCCAATATATTGCGATGTTAAGGCGCTCGAAGCCCGGTGTGACGCTGATTTCACCGCCACCGCACCACGATATTTATTCAATTGAAGACCTAGCGCAACTGATTTTCGATCTGCACCAAATTAATCCCAAAGCAAAGGTGTCGGTGAAGCTAGTTTCAGAAGTTGGCATTGGCACGATCGCTGCTGGTGTTGCTAAGGCAAACGCTGATATTATCCAAATTTCTGGACATGATGGTGGTACAGGTGCATCTCCGCTTAGTTCGATTAAACACGCTGGTTCACCGTGGGAATTAGGTTTAAGCGAAGTACATCGGGTTTTGATGGAAAATAGTTTGCGCGATCGCGTAATTTTGCGTGTAGATGGCGGACTTAAGAGTGGTTGGGATGTGGTAATAGGTGCATTGATGGGTGCTGAAGAATTCGGTTTCGGTTCCATCGCCATGATTGCTGAAGGCTGTATCATGGCGCGAGTTTGCCACAAGAATACCTGCCCTGTAGGTGTTGCCACTCAGCAAGAAGAACTCCGTAAACGGTTTACCGGAATACCAGAAAAGGTTGTTAACTTCTTCTACTTCATCGCGGAAGAAGTGCGGAGTTTGTTAGCACGACTTGGCTACCGTTCTTTATCAGAAATCATTGGACGTGCAGATTTGTTGAAACTGCGCGAGGAGGCAAAACTTACCAAAACGCGATCGCTCAACCTAGACTGTTTACTTAATCTGCCAGATACCAGAGACAATCGTAGCTGGTTAGTACATGAAGAAGTCCATAGCAACGGCGTGGTTTTGGATGACAAGTTCCTTGCCGATCCCGACATTCAGGCTGCAATTAGGGATCAGTCTACCGTTACCAAGACTTATCCTATTGTCAATACTGACAGAACAGTAGGTACAAGATTAGCGGGTGCGATCGCTTCTCAATACGGTGACAGTGGCTTTGATGGGCAAATTAACCTCAACTTCACTGGTAGCGTTGGGCAAAGCTTTGGTGCATTCAATCTCCCTGGCATAATTCTGACTCTGGAAGGAGAGGCAAACGACTACGTAGGTAAAGGGATGCATGGTGGTGAAATCATCATCAAACCTCCAACTGATGCCACCTATAACGCATCACAAAACGTCATAGTTGGCAATACCTGTCTCTATGGTGCCACTGGTGGCGTGTTATTTGCCAATGGACTAGCCGGAGAGCGCTTTGCCGTGAGAAACTCCAAAGGCATAGCAGTAATTGAAGGTGCTGGGGATCACTGCTGTGAATATATGACTGGTGGTGCGATCGTCGTCCTCGGCAAAGTAGGACGCAACGTTGCTGCTGGAATGACTGGTGGACTGGCATACTTCTTAGATGAAGATGACTCATTTCGTGAGTTAGTCAACCCGGAAATAGTCAAAATCCAACGGGTAATTTCGGAAGTAGGTGCAAAACAACTGCAAGAGTTAATCCAAACTCATGCAGAACGCACTGGTTCACCAAAGGCGAAGAAAATTCTGCAAAACTGGCAAGAATTTTTACCGAAATTCTGGCAGTTGGTTCCACCTTCTGAAGCTGATAGTCCCGAAGCTACTCCTGAAAAAACAACTGAGTTCAGTTTAGTGACTAGTCATTAGACATAATCAGATGAGGTACATCATAGTCCCCTCTTCGCTTGCGGGGAGGGGGTTGGGGGGTGGGGTTTTTCTACCTCATTCAACCGATAACCGCTATATTGACCTATTGTTGTGCTTGATAATTTTAATTAAAAACACTCCTGTAAT
>NZ_NOLK01000106.1:0-27811 GCF_002245985.1 Nostoc sp. 'Peltigera membranacea cyanobiont' 232 | reverse complement strand
TCTATCAAACGCCTGAAGCTTGTGAGAAATGCGGGTTTGGTCAGCAGAAGTGATTATCCGAATCTGATATTATCTAAATTTCATCTGCTCAAAGAAATGTATCTAAAATACGAGTAAGCTCGGATTATCCCTGAAGAAACACGGCTGGAGTATTTTGGCATGATGATTGCATTACCCGGATTTAAAATTGTCACTTTGTTGAAAGCAGGGGTAAAAGCAGTCATATACCGTGGAATCAAGGTTAAAGACGAGTGTCCGGTAATTATCAAAGGGCTGCGTCCAGAACAGTGTACACGCAATAATATCGAACAACTCAAACATGAGTATGCGATCGCTCAAAGGTTAAACACCACAGCCGCAGTCAAGGTCTACGCCTTAGAGATGCATCAGGGAATGCCTTATTTAATTATGGAGGATTTTGAGGCGCGATCGCTCGACCAGTTTCTCGACCAATTTCAACAGCCTATTCCGTTTCTGAAGATTGCTATTGAAATCACCAGTAAACTTGCACAAATTCACGCTCATTATATTGTCCACAAGGATATTAAGCCGCAAAATATCTTAGTTAATCTCGAAACTAATCAGGTCAAAATTGCCGATTTTGGAATTGCTGCCTTCATTCCCTACCAGCAGCAAGTAGTTAGCAGTTCCAGTCGCATTGAAGGCAGTTTACCTTATATCTCACCTGAGCAAACTGGGCGGATGAATCGAGGAATTGACCATCGTAGCGATTTGTATTCTCTGGGAGTTACCTTTTATGAGATGCTCACAGGTCAGCTACCATTTCAAGGCAAAGACCCTTTAGAGTGGGTGCATTGTCATATCGCCAAATCTGCGCTATCCCCGACAAAGCTGAACTCTGATATTCCCCAAATGCTTTGTGAGACGATCGTGAAGTTGCTGTCTAAAGTTGCAGAACAGAGGTATCAGAGCGCTTTAGGTTTGCAATTTGATTTGGAAAAATGCTTAAAGCAATTGGAGACAACAGGACAAATTCAATCTTTTGTTTTAGGTGAACAAGATATCTCAGAACGCTTTCAAATTCCTCAAAAATTGTATGGGCGAGAACCAGAGATTGCCAAGCTTATACAAGTATTTGAGCGAGTTATTACTCAAGGCAAACCAGAACTTGTGTTAGTTTCTGGCTATGCTGGAGTTGGGAAATCTTCTTTAGTAAAAGAGATTCACAAGCCCATTGTCAGAGAACGTGGTTTTTTTATCTGTGGTAAGTTTGATCGGTACAAACGAGATATTCCTTATTCCACCATTGTTCAAGCTTTTCAAACACTCGCTCGCCAAATTTTAACGCAGCCCGAAGAACGACTTGCTACCTGGAAAAAGCAAATACAAGCAGCATTAGGGAATAATGGAAGACTAATCACAGATGTAATTCCAGAAGTTGAACTAATAGTTGGAGAGCAGTTTCCTGTACCAGAGTTGGGGCCTGCCGAGTCTCAAAATAGATTCAACTTGGTGTTTCAGAACTTTATCAACGTCTTTGCTCAAAAAGAGCATCCGCTCACTGTTTTCTTAGATGATATGCAGTGGGCAGACACCGCTACTTTGAATTTAATTCAAACTATTATCACTGGCTCTAATATTCAGTATCTCTGCTTCATTTTGGCCTATAGAGATAACGAAGTAGATGTTGTACATCCCTTCAAGTTGATGATAGAGAAGGTTAGCCAGTATGGAGCAATAACGACTGAAATTCTGCTTACACCGTTGAATATTGCCTATGTAAAACAGTTAATTGCTGATACCTTATATAGTTCAGCAGAACAAGTAGAACCACTTGCTAAATTAATTATCCAAAAAACTGACGGCAATCCTTTTTTTGTCAATGAATTTCTCAAAATACTGCATCAAGAAAATCTGCTGAAGTTTAATCGCCAACATGGTATTTGGCAATGGGATCTAGCTGAGATTGAAGCCCAAGGGATTACAGATAATATTGTCAATCTGATGATTGGGCGGATGCAAAAACTGCCACTTGCAACTCAACAGGTGCTTAAATTAGCCTCCTGCATTGGTAATCGCTTTGATTTAGAAGTTTTAGCGATTGTTGGCGAACAATCTATTGAAGAAACAGCAAATGCACTTATTGAAGCAATTTTAAGAGGATTAATTATTTCCATTGAGTCAGATGAAAGTGCTGAAAAAAACTATCGTTTCTACCATGACCGAGTTCAACAAGCTGCATACTCCTTAATTGCCGATGAATCCAAGTCGGCTGTTCACCTGAAGATTGGGCAGCTATTGCTGAAGAATGCGAGTCCTGAACAAGTGAACGAGCAAATTTTTGATCTAGTCAATCAACTCAATCTCGCGGTGGACTTGATTGTTGAACAAACAGAGAAAGATGAATTGGTACGATTGAATTTAATTGCTGGTAAAAAGGCAAAAGCTTCTACAGCCTATACTCATGCTAAAGTATTTTTTAGCATTGCTATGAATCTTGGATCTAAAAATGCCTGGATTGAAGAATACGAACAAACATTTGCTTTATTTAGAGAACGGGCTGAGTGTGAATTTTTAACAGGAAATTTAGAGCAAGCGGAAGAACTATTTGAGCTACTATTGCTCAAAGCCAAATCTTATATTGACAAATCGAATATTTATATGCTGCAAATCAGACTCTACCAAGTTGCAGGTAGATATGAAGAGGCGCTGATATTGGGATTAGAAGCTTTAAAACTTTTTGGGGTGATATTCCCTGATTCAGCTGAGGAAGTGCAAAGTGCGATCGCAATTGAGAAAAACCAGGTATTAATAAATTTAGGCGAACGACAAGTCTCTGATTTAATTAATGCTCCGGTAATTCAAGATCCAAATATTAAGACACTGATTAGTCTGTTAACGACTTTGGGGCCACCTACTTATCTCGGTAGACCGGATCTCTTTCCCTTAGTCGTACTTAAAGCTGTTAACTACTCACTCAAGTTTGGGAATACGGAAGATTCATGTTTTGCTTACAGTATGTACGCCATGTTGTTAGTTTCCATCTTCCATGATATTCTTACAGGCTACGCATTTTCTGAGATGACAATTCAATTGAATGAAAAATTCCATGACTTGAAACTTCGAGGAGTTGTTCTACATATTCATGGAAGTCATATAAACGTTTGGCGTAATCATATTGCTACCGATATTCCCTTTTTAGAACGGGGATTTATTGGCTGTATAGAAGCTGGTGATGTGACGATGGCAAACTACAACGGTTATCAAGGCTCCTGGCAAATTATCCAATTAGGCTCTCCACTTGTAGATACATACAAATCTCTAGAAAAATACACTGCCTTCGCCCGCCAGTCAAAACATGAAGCTGTCTATCAGACAATTAGACTACAGCAGATGCTACTGATGAATCTGCGCGGACTTACTCATCAAAATCTGACTTTAAGTGATGATAATTTTAATGAATCACGCGCATTGTCTGTCATTACAGATGCAGGTTTTGTCAGTGGAATTATTTTTTATCATATTATTAAACTAATTATCTTTTTTACATATAGAAAATATGTAGAAGCACTAAATTCTGCTTTAAATTTGAACAAATTTCCAGTTGCGACACTGGCATTACCAATTGAAACAGATTATATTTTATATTACTCACTGACTCTCACGGCTCTTTATCCGACAGTATCTCCTCAAGAGCAAGAACAGTTTTTGCAAACCCTAGAATCTCATCAACAGCAATTACAATACTGGGCTAATCACTGCCCTGCGAACTTTTTACACAAATCTCAATTAGTAGCTGCTGAAATAGCTAGGATTGAAGGTAGAGACTTGGAAGCAATGCGCCTGTACGAGCAATCAATTGCTTCAGCCAGCGAGCAGGGATTTGTACAATATGAAGCTTTGGCTAATGAACTAGCTGCTAAGTTTTACTGGGAGCGGGAGTTTGAATTAATTGCCCAAACCTACTTGCAAGTGGCTAAAAATGCTTATATGCGTTGGGAGGCATCTGCGAAAGTTAAGCACTTAGAAGAATGCTATCCTCAGTTATTGCCACAGCAACAGCTTATCTCTAACGAAACATTTATCACTACAGGCGAACATTTAGACTTTTTATCAGTAGTTAAAGCCTCTCAAACCATAAGTAGTGAAATTGTGTTTTCACAGTTGTTGAAGACATTAATGCAAATTGCAATCGAGCAAGCCGGAGCAGAAATTGGTTATTTATTGCTTGATCGCGAACAAAATTTGGCGATCGAAGTAGAAGCTAAGGTTAATCCCCAAGCAGAAAAGCTCAATGTTTCTCGACCTGTATTAGAGGGTGAAATTTCACAGATTATTCCGCAATCAATTCTGAATTATGTGCAGCGAACTCAAGAAACAGTAATTTTGCAAAATGCCACTGAACAAAATATGTTTTCTGGAGATGAGTATGTAATCCAAAAGCAACCTAAATCTGTACTTTGTTTACCGATCGCACGTCAGTCGAAATTACTTGGTATTTTATACTTAGAAAACAATCTTATCCCCAGTGCTTTTACACAGGAAAAACTTTCCGTACTGGAGATTTTGACAGTTCAAATTGCTATTTCTCTAGAAAATGCTCGTCTTTTTCAAGGTCTAGAGAACAGCCAAGCACAACTCAACTTGGCGTTAAAATCTGGCAAAATCGGTGTTTGGAGTTGGGATATTGCCAACGATCGCTTTGACTGGGATGAGCAGATTTATCAACTATTTGGGTTAACACCTGAAACCTTTGCTGGCACTTCGCAAGCAATCCTCGATTGTCTGCATCTAGACGATCGAGAATTATTAGCTGAATCCTTGAGTCGAGCGATTAACAAAGGTGTAGAACATAATTTAGAATATCGAATTATTCAAGATGACGGCAGTATCCGCTACGCAGCCTGTCGGGGTAAAGCCTTTTTCAATGAAGCGGGTATTGCCACACACATGAGTGGTGTTGTGTTAGATATCACCGATCGCAAACAATCTGAAGCGGAACGTATTCAACTAATTCAAGAGCAAACCGCCCGTCAAGAAGCAGAAGCCGATCGGCAACGAGCAGCATTTTTGGCTCAAGTCAGTGCAACCCTAGCAGCTTCCCTCGATTACGAAAGCACCCTAGCAAGTGTGGCTAATCTGGTTGTGCCTTATTTCGCCGATTGGTGCAGCGTCGATTTGCTACAAGACAACCAATCAATTAATCGGGTAGCAGTTGCCCACCGAGATCCAGAGAAAGTTAAACTTGGTTGGCAACTTCATCAATATTATCCTAGAAAGTTGGATGAACCTTACGGCGTGCCAAAAGTACTGCGTACAGGAATTCCTGAAATGGTAACTGAAATTTCAGATGCACTTCTAGCAGCAGGCATTCCAGATGCAGAACATCTAAGAATTATCCGTGAAATTGGTTTAAAGTCCTGTATAATTCTTCCTTTAATGGCACGGGAAAGAATTTTTGGTGCAATTTCCTTTTTTACTGCGGAATCAGAACGTCGTTACAGCACGGCAGACTTATTACTAGCTGAAGATGTTGCCCATCGGGCGGCGATCGCGATCGATAATGCCCGCCTTTACCAAGAAGCACAGCAGGCACAAAAAACGGCAGAGCAAGCTTTAGAGCGCATTGCCCGTCTTCAATCCATTACGGCTGCCCTTTCAGAATCGCTGACACCAGCCCAAGTCTCTGAAGTCATTGTAGAGCAGAGCATGGCTGCTTTGAGAGCTAATTCTGCCCTCGTTGCCTTGGTGAATGAAAACAAAACTGAACTAGAAATTGTGCGGGCGGTTGGCTATAACCAAGATTTGGTAGACACTTGGCGGTATTTTTCCATTGATTCACCTTCCCCTCTAGCCGAAGCTGTGCGGACTGGACAACCTATTTGGGCTGAATCTAGACAAAATAGAATAGCTCGTTACCCACATCTAGCTGAAGCTTACGCCCAATATGACATTAATGCCTGGATTTCTATTCCATTGATGGTAGAAGGTTCGGCAGTGGGCGGTATAAGTTTGGGATTTAATGAACTTCAACAACTTAGTGGAGAAGATCGAGCATTTATCTTTGCTGTTGCTCAACAATGCGCCCAAGCGATCGCTCGGGCCCATCTCTACGAAGCCGAACTAACGGCGCGAAACGCTGCTGAATCAGCAAACCGCATCAAAGACGAATTTCTAGCCGTCCTCTCCCATGAATTGAGAACACCGCTTAACCCAATTCTGGGTTGGACAAAACTGATGCGAACCCGCAAACTTGACCAAGCAACAAGCGATCGCGCCCTCGAAACCATTGAGCGCAATGCCAAGTTGCAAACCCAATTGATTGAAGATTTGCTTGATGTTTCCCGCATCCTTCAGGGTAAACTTAACCTCAACTTCGGGCGGATTAATTTGGTATCAGTCATTGAAGCTGCCATTGAAACGGTGCGTTTATCAGCACAGGCCAAGTCTATCGAGATTCAGACAATTCTTGCATCCGGTGTCGGGCCAGTTTTAGGCGATGGCAATCGATTGCAACAAGTGATTTGGAATATCCTTTCTAATGCCATTAAGTTTACTCCCATCGGTGGACAGGTAAAAATCAAATTAGAGCAAGTTGGCTCACAAGTAAAAATCCGCGTAACTGACACAGGAAAAGGGATTGCACCTGAGTTTTTACCTTATGTCTTTGATTATTTCCGTCAAGCAGATGGTGCCACAACTCGAAAATTTGGCGGTTTGGGTTTAGGATTAGCGATCGTCCGACATCTCGTAGAACTTCACGGAGGAACTGTTCAAGCAGACAGCCTGGGCGAAGGACAAGGAGCAACCTTCACCGTTAAACTTCCATGCTTACAGGATGAAAGTCAAGAAATCAAGGATGCAAAAAATAACTCCTCACTTCTGGCAGATCAGTCCTCACCCTTGTCTGGCTTAGAGATTCTCGTAGTCGATGATGACGCAGATATGCGAGAGTTTTTGCCCTTCATGCTGGAGCAATATGGTGCAACAGTGACAGTTGTAGCCTCAGCCGTTGCAGCTTTAACTGCACTAAGTCAATCCCAGCCAAATTTGATCGTCAGCGATATCGGGATGCCAGAAATGGATGGTTACATGCTGATGCGACAGATCAGGAGTTTGAAACCAGAGCAAGGCGGGACAATTCCCGCGATCGCTTTAACTGCTTATGCTGGAGAGATGGATTATCAGCAAGCGATCGCAGTCGGATTTCAACGGCATATTTCCAAACCTGTAGATCCAGAAGAATTGCTAAAGGCGATCGGAGCATTAATTAAAAGTTTGTGGTAAGCGGCTCCAGCCCTACTTGGTTCGCCTAGCATCTCCAAGAGGGCTGTATCCCGCATTTCTCACAAGCTTGAAATGCAGAGGGGCAGAGGGGCAGAGGGGAAAGAACTTGTACAATCACTCTCCTTTGCTCCCCTGCTCCCCTGCTCCCCTGCTCAAGAGTGCAAGGTTTTGAGAGATGTGGTGAGAAATCCGGGTGTATCTGCTCAGTACGAGCTACGGAAAATATTGTTTTATCGTTTAAATCAGGGGTATGACCCTCCATTCATCATCTGTATCCGTCAGTGGGAAGGGGTTTTGGTCAAAACACGCTTGTTTGTAACCGACTCCCAGCCTTATTCACAGGATGACGCTAGCTAAACAAGCGATTAAACTATGGATAATATCGAACTATTGTTGCTTTTAGCACAACTTACATAAATTTCATCTCATTCTTTCTTAAATTTAAAATCTCATCCTGCTATATAAAATACCAGTTATGTCAGTGTATCAAGAAAGTTATGGGGAAACCACCGATTTGATTATTGGTGTTCACAACCAAGAAAACCTCGAATTACAAGTAAATTCTGCTCCTGTGGGCGCTCTGGCCACAAGAAAAGGAACTTTTTCTACCTTTCTTGCTCCCCTAACTCAGGATACTTTTAAGCAGGTTGTTCAGGATGTCGAGCAAAAACTACAGATTGTCCATCAAACCCTGTCAATGCTCGATTCTCAGGGGTTTGAAACCATTCTGCAAGAAATGTTGCATTCGATTACCTTAAAAACTGGGGAATTACTGGGGGCAGATCGGACGACAATATTTTTGTTAGATGAAGAAAAACAAGAACTCTGGTCAATTGTCGCTGCGGCAGAGGGCAATCGCTCTTTAGAAATTCGTATCCCCGCCAATAAAGGGATTGGTGGGGAAGTCGCTACTTTCAAACAAGTTATCAATATTCCCTTTGATTTCTATAACGATCCGCGATCGCATTTTGCCCAAGAACAAGAGAAAAGAACTGGCTACCGCACCTATACCATGCTGGCTTTGCCACTTTTAAATGAACATGGGCAATTAGTTGCAGTAGTACAATTACTGAATAAATTAAAATCTGGGAATAATCACGATGCTCCACTTGTAGAGCGCATTGATACCAAAGGTTTTCTCTCTGCTGACGAACAATTATTTCAAGAATTTGCCCCTTCGATTCGTCTGATTTTAGAATCTTCGCGCTCTTTTTATGTCGCCACTCAAAAACAAAGAGCAGTGGCGGCGCTAATGAAGGCGATCAAGTCCCTTTCTCAAAGCAGTCTCGACTTAGAAGATACTCTGAAGCGGGTGATGGATGAAGCCAAGGAACTGATGAATGCCGATCGCAGTACCCTATGGTTAATAGACCACGATCGCGATGAATTGTGGACGAAAATCACCCAAGATGATGGTTCAATCAAAGAGTTACGAGTCCCCGTAGGTAAAGGCTTTGCTGGGATAGTAGCGGTTTCTGGGAAGAAACTGAATATTGCCTTTGATTTGTACGACGATCCTGACTCAGAGACAGCCCAAGGACTAGACCAGCAAAATGGCTATCGCACCTGTAGCTTGCTTTGTATGCCAGTATTTAACGCCGATCAAGAACTGATTGGCGTTACCCAACTCGTAAATAAAAAGAAAACTGGTGATTTTCCAGCTTATAATCCAGTTGATTGGCCCAAAGCTCCCGACTGCTTCCAAGCTAGCTTTGACCGCAATGATGAAGAGTTCATGGAAGCTTTTAATATTCAAGCGGGAGTAGCGCTGCACAATGCCCAGTTGTTTGCCACAGTCAAGCAACAAGAACAAATGCAACGGGATATTCTGCGTAGTCTTTCCAATGGAGTGGTTTCCACTGATAAAACTGGCTTAATTATCGCCGCCAATGAAAGTGCCAAGCGGATGCTAGGAATGGAGCTAGAAGATCGTTTAGAAGGGAAATTAGTGACTGATGCGATCGGCATCAAAGAAGGCGACTTTAGCAAGTGGTATCAAGATGCTTTACATGCAGTTGACTTAAAAGGCCGCCAGCAGTATTACCCCGATCGCACACTCATAACTACTGGTACACAGCAGCACAGTATTAATTTATCCATTAACACAATTGCTGATGCCAGCGACCACGAGCAAGTCCGGGGGGCGCTGGTGGTGATGGAAGACATCAGTGATGAAAAGCGGCTCAAAAGTACGATGTACCGCTACATGACCCAGGAATTAGCCGAAGAATTGCTGAAATTAGATGATGCTAAACTTGGAGGCGATCGCAAAGAAGTTTCGATTTTATTTTCCGATATTCGCGGCTACACCACTTTAACGGAAAACTTGGAAGCAGAAGAAGTGGTGAGTATGCTCAATGAATATTTTGAATCAATGGTGGAAGCAGTCTTTAAACATAAAGGCACTCTTGACAAATACATTGGCGATGCCATCATGGCTGTGTTTGGTTCTCCCCTACCATTGCAAGAACACGCTTGGATGGCAGTGCAAACATCCTTAGAAATGCGCGTTCGCCTGCACGAATTTAATCAACGTCGCTATGCAGATAATAAGCCTGGAATTAAGATCGGCATTGGCATTAATTCTGATACCGTGATTAGTGGGAATATCGGTTCTAGTAAGCGGATGGAATTTACCGCCATTGGCGATGGTGTTAATCTTGGCTCTCGATTAGAAAGTGTCAGCAAACAATATGGTTGCGACATTATTATTAGCCATAACACTTTTAAACCATGTCAAGACTATATTTGGGCTAGGGAACTAGATTACATTCGTGTCAAGGGCAGAAATGAGCCAGTAGCCATATATGAATTATTGGGTTTGCGTTCCAACCCCATTGAAAGCGAAAAATTGCAAGTCATTGAGCATTATCATAAAGGGCGTGAGTATTACCTCAAACGCGATTTTAACCGTGCTAGGGCTGAATTTGCCCTAGTTTTAGCAGCAGACAACCAGGACAAAGCTGCTATGTTGCATCTGTTGCGTTGTCAGCATTGGTTACAATCACCTCCAACAGAGTCAGATTGGGATGAAGGAGTTTGGACTTTTCTGGAAAAATAAATATAATTATTAAAATAAGTAGGTGGGTGAGAAAATTTATAACTATGTCATTGCGAACACAACAAAGTGGAGTGAAGCAATCACAAGGTTTTCACCGCTTTTACTTTTCGTTACATAGTTATATTTATTTGTGCCTGCCTACTTAGGATTTTTACAAATAGATTAATATGCGTCTACCTATCATTATAAGTGCAATAAGTGCAGCACTGTTGCTATCTGTAGGTCTAAATTTATCAGCAATCTCTCAAACTCCCGCAGAGACAGCAAAATCTCCAGCGAATAATAACTTGAATTTAAGACGATCAAAATTTAATCGACATTTATGGAATCAGGCAAAAATCTCTAACTATCGCTATACGTTTAGTAACGGTTGCTTTTGTATACCAGATGCTAGAGGGCCAGTTATGATTGAAGTCCGTAATGGTCAAACCACTTCAATCACTTCTGTAGCTACAGGTAAACCAGTTAATCCGCAATACTTTGAAAAATATAAAACAATTCCCAAGCTTTTTAATGTGATTCAAGATGCTATTAACCGGAACGCATTCAGCCTGAATCTAGGATATAGTCCTAAACTCGGCTATCCAACCAAAATTGATATCGATTACGACAGTAAAATAGCTGATGAAGAAATCTTTCTGACAATTGAAAATTTTCAGGAAATTAAATAGATACTAAGCAGATTATTGGCACTCAATTTCAACCAATAATCGAAGGAAATTATAACTCCAAAATGAGATTTTATACTTTACTTTCCTCTAAAATAATAATGGCGATCGCATTTCATAAAAATTAACATTTTGATTAAGTTGTGTTGATTTTACGCAAATAATTCTCAATAAATCAACGAATTTATTGGGTTTGGGGGCTTGACTAAAAACAGTCACTTTTGATATTATTAAATCACTTGGTTAAGATTAGCAGTTGTTATAAGTTTTTCTGCTAACTTTACAGATTTTGTCCCTACTTAAAAAAATAGCTTTCTCCTTGTAACACTAAGATTTAACTTATTACAGATGGCTTGTAATCATACAACCATTTATGAAAATCATCATTAAGGCTCATTTGCCGCTCCTGTTGCCCATTAGATACTACGGTGTTGGCATCGAAGTAGCGCATCTCACCCAAAGCACTACGAGCTTGGATGATTTTTGTGCGCTCAATGCGACGCTGTTCGTAGCTAGTTAAAGCTTCTTGAAAATTAGCTGATTGAGAAAAACACTCTTGCAGTTCATAAGCATCTTCAAAAGTGGTATTGGCTCCCTGTCCCATAGCAGGTGCCATTGGATGGGCAGCATCGCCTAAGAGTGTAACTCTGCCTTGACTCCAGTGAGTTAACGGTGGGCGATCGCAAATCGGCCCCTCCCAAATTTGCTCGGCTGGTGTCGCTTGTACCACCACCTGAAAAGATTCATCCCAATCAGCTAATTCAGAGAGAATGCGAGATTTTACTTCATCGGCGCTGTGGGAAAGAGAGTACTCAGGCGAGAACTTCCGACTAATCCAACTGGTATAGCCGCCGCCCACATTCAGAAGGTACATAAACTGTTGATTGCCTTTGACAAAAACTAATTCATAGTCATTAAATAGCTCGTGGTGATATTTGATGACGGCACGCCAACACATACTACCAATATAATTAGGCTTACCCTCACCAAATAAAGTTTCTCTAATTACAGAGTTAACGCCATCAGCGCCAATCAGCAAATCTGCATATATCGATTTTTCACCATCAAAATGAATTTCCACACTGTTTTCATCTTGCTCAAAGCCGATACAATGATGATTGAGGTGAATGATGTTAGATGGCAATCTAGACGCTAAGACTTGCTGTAGACGATACCACCAAATAGTCAATAATGGCTGTCCATATTGCTCTAAGTATTTGGTTGCGTTAGCCCGGATTGTTTCTCCCTGAATATTCTTTAAAACTGTGTGGTGAACCTCACACCCTGAACCTTTGAGGGTTTCGACAATTCCCGGTGCGATCGCATCTAGAGAACTCAAGCCATTTGGAGCTAGTCCTAGTCCAGTTCCCGCCGGACGAAATTCTTGGGCTTTTTCGTACACTTGAACGTCTATCCCTTGGCTTCTCAGTGCTATAGCAGCAGCCAATCCACCTGGACCAGCACCGATAATGGCAACTTTTTCCACTATGGGTTTGGATAATTTCTGAGTTGGCTTTGTATTCATATACTTCTATTTTTTCAATAATCAAATATGATTCTTATAATAAACATAAATATTAGTCTGTTCAATAAATATGAAAGAAAATTCCTTAGCTCCAATAACTTCAAACTCTCTTAGCCAAGAATTGAAAATATTCGGTTCAGAGGAAGTAGACTTATCGCTGAATATCAATAATATCTCCTATTCGCTAAAGCTAGAGCCTCGTGTCACTTTACTCGATGCACTCCGGGAAAAGCTAGGTTTGATGGGCACTAAAAAAGCTTGCGATCGCGGTGAATGTGGTGCATGTACTATTCTAGTTAATGGTCGGCGAATTAACTCCTGTATGACTTTAGCAGTAATGCACATCAATGCTGAAATTACCACAATTGAGGGATTAGCCCAAGATGGCAAACTCCACCCCATGCAAACAGCCTTTATTACCCATGATGCTTTTCAATGTGGGTACTGTACATCGGGCCAAATTGTATCAGCCGTAGGGATGATATTAGAAGAATTGCCAAAATCTGAGGCAGAAATTCGAGAAAAGATGAGCGGAAACCTTTGCCGTTGTGGAGCATACCCAAATATTATTGCGGCGATTCGGGATGTACTAGAGGAAATGAAAGATGCAGCCATTTAGTTATGCTAAAGTTACTTCCCAAGATGCAGCGATCGCTACAGTTGAACAAGACAAAACGGCTGCATTTATCGCTGGGGGTACAGATTTACTAGGATTGATGAAAGATGGAGTTCAAGCAGCGAATATATTAATTGATATTAATAGTTTGCCCCTAGCAGATATTGAATCTCAAACTCATGGAATCCGCATTGGTGCAATCTCTCGAATGAGTGATGTGGCTTTTCATCCCAAAATTCAGGAGTGCTATCCAGTAATTAGCCAAGCATTGTTACAAAGTGCTTCACCCCAACTGCGAAATATGGCAACAGTGGGCGGTAATTTATTGCAACGAGTCCGTTGTGGCTACTTTCGCGATCCGGTTTTTCCTTGTAATAAACGCACCCCAGGTTTAGGTTGTGCCGCAATTACAGGCTACAATCGAATGCACGCTATTTTTGGGGCGAGCGAACATTGTATTGCCGTTCACCCTTCCGATTTAGCTGTGGCGCTGACGGTATTAGATGCGATGATTTGCATCCAAGGCGCAGAAAAAGCCCGTCAAATTTCAATTCACGATTTTTATCTCTTACCCGGTGAAACACCAGAAAAAGAAACTCTATTACAGCCTGGAGAGTTAATTGTTGCCATTGAAATTCCAAATTCTGCATATAAATCCTATTATTTAAAAGTTAGGGATCGGGCTTCCTACGAATTTGCTCTCGTTTCTGTAGCTGTTGCCTTAGAGGTAGAACAAGACACGATTAAATCAGCACGCATCGCTTTTGGGGGAGTAGCACCCAAACCTTGGCGGGCAAGGGATGCTGAGGAATTTCTTAAAGGCAAAGTAATTAACGAAGTTAGCTTTACAGCCGCAGGAGAAGCAGCCATTAAAGAAGCGAAACCACAAACCCACAATGAATTCAAAATTGAATTAGTCAAACGCGCTTTGGTACGTGCGCTTTCAGTTGTGACAGAAAAACTATGAATAAAATTATCGGTAAACCACTCGATCGCGTTGATGGCAAACTCAAAGTTACCGGAGAAGCACCCTATACAGCCGATGTTCCCATAGAGAATTTCACTTATGGAGTGATTTTTCAAAGCGCGATCGCAAACGGTAAAATTATCCAAATAGACACATCCGCCGCCATTGCCATTCCTGGTGTGGTAGATATCATTACTTACCAACAAACTCCATCTCTGGTAAAAATCCCCTTCTTTTTGGCTCCACAACCTCAGCCAACCGAAAAAGACGATAATATTTACTACGATGGTCAACATCTGGGGATTGTAATAGCTCAAACTTTAGAACAAGCCGAAACCGCCGCCTCCCTAGTTAAAATTATCTACGAAGAAGCCCCGGCGACAGTCACAGTGGCACACGCAGAGATATTTGAACCAGAATCAATATTTTTTGGCATGATGCCAGCTAAAATCACCAGAGGGAATGTTGAATCTGGGAAAGCTCAAGCGGATGTCCTGGTAGAGCAAATTTATACCACACCAATGGAACATCATAATCCCCTTGAGCCTTCTGCAACGATCGCCATCTGGGAAGGGGATAATTTGACGCTGTATGAAACCACTCAAGGCATTTCAGCAACCCAAAAAGCGATCGCATCTGTTCTGAATATTCCTCAAGAAAATGTCCGCGTCATTTCCAAATATTTAGGTGGAGGATTTGGTTGTAAGGCGTTGTTGCGATCGCACACTATTTTAGCTGCGATCGGATCTCGTCAAGTAAAACGCCCAGTGAAAGTTGTGCTAACGCGATCGCAAATGTACACTGCTTGCGGACACAGATCCCCAACTCAGCAGCAGCTAACGCTAGGTGCAACCAAGGAAGGTAAACTAACCGTTATTAATCACATCGGCACATCCTTAACATCGCTATTTGATGACTTTGTAGAACCAGTTGGTACAGCAACAACAATGATGTACGCCTGTCCAAATCTGGAAATTAAATACCGTTTAGCCCGCATCAACGTCGGCACACCAACCTTTATGCGTGGGCCGGGAGAAGCGACAGGGATGTTTGCCCTAGAGTCAGCAATGGATGAACTAGCATACACCTTAAATATTGACCCGATTGAACTAAGACTAAAAAATCATGCAGATATCGATCCCCACAAAGGATTACCTTGGTCGAGTAAATATCTAAAAGAATGTTACCAAAAAGGGGCAGAAATTTTTTCTTGGTTCCAACGCAACCCAATTCCCCGTTCCATGCGAGATGGTTATTTCTTGATTGGTTGGGGAATGGCTAGTGCGACATTTCCCACTAATGTTGGAACTGCATCAGTCAAGGTAGAAATTTTTGCCAGTGGAGACGTGCGGGTACAAAGTGGAACCCAAGATATAGGTACAGGTACTTATACAGTGATGACGCAGGTAGCTGCTGAGGTATTAGGCTTACCAGTGCAGTTTGAACTAGGTGATAGCAATTTTCCCAAAGCGCCCATTACGGGTAACTCAATTACAGTTGCTAGTGTTTCCCCGGCGGTACAAAAAGCTGCGATCGCAATCCGCGATAAAATAATCCAAATGGCGATCGGAGATCCAAATTCTCTACTTTATGGATCTCAGGCAAAAGATATTGCCGTCGAGTCAGGGCAAATATTTTTAAAACCCGATCCTTCCAAACAAGACAGTTACACCGAGATTCTGCACCGTAACCAATTAGAGAGTTTACAAGTCACAGAAGAAACCTCACCCAGCCCAGAGAGTAAACAATACGCCAAACACTCATTTGGTGCAATTTTTGTGGAAGTAGCTGTCGATGAATTGTTGGGGGAAATCAAAGTCAGACGTTGCGTAGGCGTTTATGATGCAGGGCGAATTCTCAACTTCAAGACAGCACGGAGTCAGGTTTTGGGTGGGATTACATGGGGAATCAGTATGGCGTTGATGGAGAAAACTGTAATGGATACAAATCAGGGAAGAATAGTTGGTGCTAACCTTTCCGATTACCTAATTCCGGTTCATGCAGATATCCCAAATATGGAAGTGCAATTTGTTGAGGAACACGATCCTTATGTAAATGCTCTAGGGACGAAAAGCTTGGGGGAACTTCCAATCGTTGGGGTAGCAGCAGCTATATCTAATGCAGTTTATCATGCTACAGGTAAACGGATTCGTGACCTACCAATTACACCAGACAAGTTGCTGTGAATAGGCGCAAAAATCTCAACTTCCTACTCTTCGGGAAGGCGAAGCCGCCCATAGGTTTCCAAAAAGCCACTCACCGTAATGCAAACACCAGCGAACAAAAATGCTAATGCACCCCCAATCGCACCGATAAAAGGTGTTATCGCTTGCGGTTGGGTAAATATAACGCCAAACAAACTCATCGCTAAAGCAAACCCACCAAAATACGTCCCAATTCCTAATCCCGCCCACTGCTGGGGTACTAATCCTAAAGCAAAAGGAATTGCCCCGTTGACAATTAAACTAAAGCCAGCAACGATTAACACAATTATCGGAATCTGTACGCCCACAGATATCATTATCAGTAAGGAGGGAACGATCGCACCGATACCACAAAGCATTGCTTGACGATTACCAATTTTGACGGCGAAGATCCCAGCAGGTATACTTGCAATTGCGATCGCTAATCCAATCCCCACCATAAGCACATCAATATTATCAGTATTAAGTTGGGTTTTTAGTACTTTACCCAAGACATCCATCAGAAATCGGATACCCCAGGCTACACCAAAACCAGTTCCTAAAATCAATGCCAATTTCTGTAACGGCAACTTTACTACTTCTGCTTGGTGTCTATCTACTACTGCTTCTGGAGGATTGACTAACCGCAACACAGCCGCCGCCCCCAGCATAACGAAAGAACCGATCGCAAAAGTATAAACTGGCCCTAAGCTCAGAATAAACTTATAGCTTATTGGTTTAAAAGCCCCAATCATACCACCGGCTAAAGTGACAACACTTACTGCTAAAGGTAACTGGGCTGGTGTAGAATACATTCCCAACAAACACATCGCTGGAGAACGAAATATTGTCATTGCTAATGCCCAGGCTACCAATACTATAGGTAAGAGCGATCGCATCACGGTAGTAGGCGGAATTAAGCTCACAACGCATGGTATGGCAATGAACAAAGCCGATGCCAGAATCATACCTACTGAGATGAAGGGAAACCGAGTCCCTACCCAGCGTCTAGCTTGGTCTGACAGTCCACCCATCAGAGGTTCCAGCACAGCACCCAAGGCATTTTCAAATAGCACCAAGGCAACTGCTAGTGAGGCAGGAAAACCAAACTGAGTCAAAAGTTGTGGCAAATATATATTATAAATTAACCAAGTGAGAGTAATTGCTCCCTGCACTACTGCCAACACCCAAACTTGCACCCATAAAATATTGAAATGAGATTTTGAGGTAGTCATAAAAAGATGGGGAATTGGGAATTGGGCGTTGGTTGTTTCTTCCTCAACCCAAAACAAATACGGTTTCTTTAAAGAGAGTTATAGCGTTTCCTAATCATCCAAGGTACATCATAGCCCCCTCCCCGCAAGCGGGGAGGGGGTTGGGGGTGGGGTTCTTCTACCTCACTCAACCGAGAACCGCTATCAGGAAAGCAGTGCGTTTTTAATACTCTGGAACTGAAGGATCGATTTCTCGACTCCAAGCGGTAATTCCGCCTTTGACATTTGTCCCAACAATTCCGGCTTCCTTGAGGATGGCAAGGGCTTTTGCCGATCGCCCGCCCATTTTACAATGAGCAATTAAACGGTGGCCGTTTAATATTTCCTTCACCTTCGCAACGCCATTGCCATTTTCAATGTCTGGTAAGGGTACCAACACCGAACCAGGAATCTTGGCAATGTCGTACTCATTGGGGTTGCGGACATCCAGCAGTACAAAATCCTTCGCACCGCTATCTAGCAATTCCTTCAAATCTTTGACAGTCATTTCTTGACTTTCCATCTGCTGTTTTGCCTCCTCTGCCTTAGCTTGTGGAATTCCGCAGAATTCTTCGTAGTCTATCAGTTTTTCAATCACTGGGCGAATCGGGTTAGGACGCAGTTTCAACTCCCGAAATTTCATATCTAAGGCGTTGTATAACAGCAACCGTCCACTTAGAGTATTACCTTGTCCCAGAATAATTTTGACTGTTTCCGTTGCTTGGATTAAACCAATAATTCCTGGCAAAATCCCTAATACGCCACCTTCTGCACAAGAGGGAACCATTCCTGGTGGTGGTGGTTCTGGGAAAAGGTCACGATAATTTGGCCCACCTTGGTAGTTAAATACAGTAGCTTGCCCTTCAAAGCGTAAAATTGAACCGTAGACGTTGGGCTTATTCAGCAATACGCAGGCATCGTTAACTAGATATCTAGTGGGGAAGTTATCAGTACCATCTACCACAATATCATAAGGTTGCAGGATTTCTAGGGCGTTTTCGGAAGTCAGGCGAGTTTCGTATAAATCAACCTGACAATAGGGGTTAATCTCGTGAATGCGGTTTTTTGCCGATTCAATCTTGGGTTTACCCACCCAAGATGTCCCGTGGATGACTTGGCGTTGTAGATTGGAAGTATCGACAACATCGAAATCCACAATCCCGATGCGTCCAATACCCGCCGCCGCCAAATATAAAAGTAGTGGTGAACCTAGTCCACCTGTACCTATACACTGTACACTGGCGGCTTTCAGGCGCTTCTGTCCTTCTAGTCCTACTTCCGGCAAAATCAGGTGTCGAGAGTAGCGTTCGTAATCGTCTTTGGTTAACTGGATTTCGTCCAGATTAGGGTTGAGCATAGCAGTTACGATCTGGGAGAGCGGAATATTAATCCTATCGAAAAACTGGATCTCCTATGGAGATAAGAAGTCGGGAAGATGAATTTTCATGGGTGGTAGCGGCGAAAACCGCTACGAGTGACTGTCTTTAAACTAAGTCAGATTTTATATTTTCAATTGCCTCTGCTTGGAACTGATGACGATCGTCAAGGCTCCAACTTTGGAGTTCTCCAGCTTTACCGTTTTGGACGGTAACTATTATATACGAGTATCCTTGCCAAGCATATAAGCGATCGCATTCTGAAGGGATAGCAGAACGATCTGGGTGGGAGTGAAAAATGCCGATAATGTTCAGTGAGCGATCGCGTGCTTCTTTTTGCATTTTTAACATAATTTCGGGTGCGATCGCATATTGCCGTCTTTTACTTTCTGCTGTGCGTTCCCCTGAAAACTCAGCCGCCGCTTCTGTATTCCAGGCATTTTCTGTTGGCATGACTTCGACCACAGTTTTACCCTCACTAGCCAGATAGCCCAAAATTATACCACAACACTCGTCTGGATAGGTGCTTTCGGCATGGGCACGGATGGTCTGCAAGTGTTCTTGGCTAAGTCGAATCATCTCTGCGTTGGTAATTTTGGTAAGCGATCGCGATTATTGCATAGATAATTAAGATATTGGCAGGCGATCGTAATGTAAGTGTAGCTTAACCCAGGCTTAGGCGTAGCCCACCGCAGGCATCGCAGCATTCAAAAAGATGTATGTATTTTTATCAGTCCTTCGAGGATCTTGGAAGTTTCCTGCTTTGAAAGCTTCCGCTCAAACTTCTTTGTGACTGCTGCTGTCTGCAAATTCTTGACTATAAAATCTGAAAATGTGAAGAAAAGACTAAGAGAATTTCTAGCACATAAGTAAGTCGGCGGGAAAATTTACAACTATGTAACGAAAAGTTAATCATATTTCAGGCATTCTCCCAAAAAAATTACGTCTGACTCCTTACACTTTGGTTTTCCCCTCGAATAAAGTTTATCCCAAAGCCCTTGTAGATCAAGCTTTTTCCATTTATGCAAAACTTCTCTTAACGTTTGTGGAGTTCAGTTAAAATGAGTAGCTATTTTTTCCAGGTACCAGCCATCTGCGTTTTACCTGACGATCTCTACTCAGTCTTTGACTTTCTGTGGTGCATTCGCAGTTTTTAGGTTTAATAGAGTTTTATCCTAATTGCGAGTCAAAAAGCCCTTAAACCAGCACCAGTATTTTAGTTACCTCTGTAGATGCATTCTCCATATTTATCTTTACATACTTTGCTTTTTTTACCCCGGATTACCCACATATTTCGGCATATAATGTAAAGAGTATGCAAAGATAGTTTTTAAGTATAGACATCTAAGTAAATATTCAGTATTAAGTTAATATCAGGTTATTTAAATGTTCCCTATTTTTAAGCTAGACACCCACAGGCAATAGCCCATAACAAGGGTATGAAAATCACCTTCTCTATCAAGAGTTAACTGTTCCCTATTTTCAAAGGATGGTTGTAAAAAGCCTGAAATAGTTCATTTCAGGAAATCCACACAGTCATTAATTTCTACAGTGCGTGAGACTTTGATACTTAGATAGGTGCGTGCTACTTGCAGGCTGGTTAACAGAGTAGATTTTCAAGAAAATTACTGTCCCTCAAGGGTGACATAAAAATATGCCGAAAGTTGATACTTTCGGCGAGTTCTTGTGTTCTAAAACAGTACTAAATCGGGGTTAATAACTTTAAAGTTACTGAAAAATTTGATTGATTAAGGAAGGAAAATATTATGACAAATGTCATTGGAACTAACGGTAATGATATTCTACTGGGCAGCAACGGTACTGATACGATTAATGGTAAAGCAGGCAACGACATTCTTACTGGTGGTGGCGGTAAAGATAAATTTATTTACAACTTAGGTGATGGCACTGATACTATCACTGATTTTGGTGGCGTTGGTAAAGGAACAAACCCCACAGCAGCAGTCATTGCCAAAGTTGATACGCTCAAATTCCAGGGTGCTGGTTTCACTGCTCGAAATCTATTGCTTACCCAGAATGGCAACAATCTAGAAATCACCTTTGATGGAGTAGCTGATACTAAAACGATCCTAAAAAACTTCAAATTAGAAAACCTGGAGAACCTGAAAGCTTCTGGAACAAGACCAGCTGTTGGCAATATCCTGTTTGATGGGCAAACTAGTATTACCGACAGTTTTAACGTCTTAGATGCCAACTCTACTGAAACCATTCTGGGCATCAAAAATACAGTCACCTTTCTCAATAACCTCTCCAACAACATTATGGGTTTAGATAACTCAGATGATGTCGTTAATGGTCAGGGGGGTAATGACCGCATCGACGGCAAGAGTGGTAATGACTTGTTGCGAGGTGGTAGTGGTAATGATACTCTTATCGGTGGCGCTGGTAATGATACCCTGATTGGGGATACGGGCAATGACTCCCTCGATGGTGGCACTGGTAATGACTGGCTGCGCGGTGGTGCGGGCAATGATACCCTCAACGGTGGTACTGGTGACGATTACTTGAATGTTGACTCTTCACCAGGCAATAACCTGCTTTCTGGTGGCGATGGCAATGATACTCTCTCAGCATTAGGTGACTACGAGGGCAATGTGGTGTCTGGTAATAACACTCTCAAGGGTGGTGCTGGTAACGATACCTTGAGTGCTGACGGTTCACCAGGCGATAACTTACTGGATGGTGGTAATGGCAATGATTATCTCTCCGTCTCTGGTGACTACTACAGCCCTGATGTGTCTGGTAATAACGTCCTCAAGGGCGGTGCTGGTAACGATACCTTGAGTGCTGTCTTTTCAAAAGGCGATAACTTACTTTCTGGTGGCGATGGCAACGATCGTCTCTCTGTTAATCTTGCTGATGGTAATAACACTCTCAAGGGTGGTACTGGTGACGATTACTTGAGCGCTAATATTTCAACAGGCAATAATCTGCTCTCTGGTGGCGATGGCAATGATTCTCTTTTTGCCTCTGATTTTGAGGGCTACAGGTTTGATAACACTACTGGAAATAACACCCTCAACGGTGGCGCTGGTAACGATTACTTGAATGTTAACGATTCACGAGGCGCTAATCTACTCTCTGGTGGCGATGGCAATGATTCTCTCTCTGGTTCTAGCTACGGTTACGGCTTCGGAGGATCTTTTTATAACACTACTGGAAATAACACCCTTAACGGTGGTGCTGGTGACGATAATTTGAATGTTGACTATTCATCAGGCGATAATTTGCTGAATGGAGACAATGGCAATGATTATCTTTCCGCCTCTGGCTACGAGTACGACGAGTATGGCGACTACGGCGAAGGAATCTATCGCAAAGCGTCAGGCAATAACACCCTTAATGGTGGCGCTGGTACGGATAAGTTGATTGTTGATTATTCAACAGGCAATAACTTCCTTTTTGGGGGTGATGGCAATGATACTCTCTCTGCATACAATGCATTGGGCAATAACACTCTTTATGGTGGCAATGGCAATGATATCCTCACAGGTGGGAAAGGTAATGATAGCCTTTATGGAGGGAATGGTGCTGATACCTTTGCTTTTAATAGTTACAACGAAGGTGTCGATCGTTTTTATGACTTTAATGCCACTAATGAACTGATTCAGGTATCGGCTGCTGGTTTTGGTGGCGGGTTATTAATAGGTTCACTCTCAGCTAATCAGTTTACCATTGGAACATCTGCAACCACTAGCGCTCAACGATTTATCTATGACTCCAGTACAGGTGGTCTGTTCTTTGACCAAGATGGCAGTGCAGGTGGTTTTACTCAGGTAAAATTTGCCCAACTATCTGCTGGATTATCAATCACCAACAACAATTTTGTGGTTGCTTAATCTTAATTAAGGCTCTACCATCACTTTAGCGCTCTTTTATTACTCCGAAAAAATAAAATATTCGTAGGTTGGGTTGAACGAAGTGAAACCCAACAAAACCAGAGATTGTTGGTGTTGGGTTTCGTTCCTCAACCCAACCTACGCCTAAATTCATCAAAGTCCTTAAAAATAAGGGTGGATGATTTTTATCCGACGAGAGTCATAAAAGAGCGTTAGACAGAGAATGTGAGATGCTCTTTTTAGCACCTCACATTTAATTGTTCAATGTAATTAGTGTTAAGAGAAATTTTTGGCTCACTTAGCTCATATCTGCATTCGTTATTTTGGGAAGCGATCGCTCGATCTCAACTCAGAACCGTAGCTACATCCAACCCACGTGTAGGCGATCGCAGACCTCAAAAATCAAACATGTATTTTTTATCACTCCTTTGAGGATCTTTGAAATTGGCTCCCCTAGAAGCTTGTCTAATTTTGCGATCGTTACTGTGCATAGCTTGCCTCTCCAAAAGAATACGATGATAACAACTTGTTACCTGCCGTTGTTTGCAAATTAAATTCCTAGAAAAATGTAAAGACTTTACAAAGTGACGTATTTACGTATACATTGATTGGCAAAGAATATGAAGAGTATGCAAAGATGCTCCTTTCACTATAGACATCTAAGTAAATATTCAGTATGTAGTTATTATGGGCTTATTTAGGTGTTCTTTATTTTCAAGCTTCCTACCCTACGCAAGGCTGAAACCAATGCAGTCACAACTAACTATCTTTGCCAAAGCAAACAAAATTGTGATGCTCGCGACTGAGATTGTCTTAGATAGCTAGATAGGTGCTACTTGCAAACTGCTAAACAGAGTGAATCTTTAAAAAAAATTCCTATCCTTCAAGAGTCAGATAAAAACATGCCGAAAATCCCAAATTTAACGATTTATATCATGTCCGGTTAAACAATTGTCATTGCGTTCGCCCTTGGCGTTCCCGTTCGCGTAGCGTCTCCGAAGGAGAAGGGTACGAAGTTAAGCAATCCCAAAAGCCTTGCGATTGCTTCCTTCCACTTCGTTGCACTCGCAATGACATATCACAAGTAATTTGCCGGACATGATATTATTTGTGCCTTAAAACAGCACTAACTGCAAATTGAGAACTGAAAGTTACTAAAAAAATCGATTTAGGTAGGTAGAAAATTATGGCAATTATCAATGGCACTAATGGTAATGATACCCTTAATGGGACAACCGATAATGACCTGATTAATGGTTTAGCAGGTGACGATATTCTAAATGGTAACGGAGGCTACGACACCCTCAACGGTGGCGCTGGTGATGATACCTTCTCCTTATACACTGGATCAAATAATTATTATACTGATGCCTTGGCAACTGGCGGCGGCGGTAAGGATAAATTTGTTTACGAGATTACCAATGGTCTCATTACCATCACTGATTTCGATGGCATTGGTAAAGGCTCAAACCCATCAGCAGGGGTGATTGCCTCAGTGGATACCTTGCAATTTACAGGAGATGAGCAATTAACTGCGAGAAATTTGCTATTAACTCAAAATGATAACAACTTAGAAATCAGCTTTGACGGGGAGTATGGTTCCAAAGTTGTTCTGCAAAACTTTGTCTTGGAAAACTTAGACAATTTAGCTCAGGTTGGCAATATCCTGTTTGATGGGCAAACTAACATCACAGATAGCTTTGATGTTTTCAATGCCAACTCCACCCAAAACATTATTTTCAAAAAGAACACAGTCACCTTCCTTAACGACCTGAACAATAATGTTAACGGCTTTGACAACTCAGATGATGTAATTAATGGTCAAGGCGGTGATGACATCATTGACGGCAAAAGTGGCAACGACATACTCAGAGGAGGTGCTGGCAATGATACTCTCATTGGTGGTGCGGGCAATGATACTCTCGACAGTGGTGAGGGGAATAACACCCTCAACGGTGGCACTGGTGACGATTACTTAAGTATTGGGTATTCATCTTCACCAGGCGATAATCTGCTTTTTGGAGGCGAGGGCAATGATACTCTCTCTGCCTATGGCGCTTATGGTAATAACACTCTTAACGGTGGCAATGGGAATGACACTTTCTATAGTAATACCGCTGACATCTATTCTGGTTATCTTTATCCTGACAATAATATCTTAGCTGGTGGCAGCGGTAAGGATAAATTTGTTTGCGAATGGTCTTTCCGGGAGACTGGTACTATTACGATCGCCGATTTCGATGGCATTGGTAAAGGCTCAAACCCATCAGCAGATGTGATTGCTGAATTAGATACCTTGCAATTTATAGGTTCTGGGCAATTAGCTGCGAGAAATCTGCAATTAACTCAAAATGGAAACAACTCAGAAATCACTTTTGAAAGAACGCTTGGTTTCAAAGTGGTCTTGCAAAACTTTGCCCTGGAAAATCTAGACAATTTAGCCCAGACCGGCAACATTCTATTTGATGGGCAAACTAGCATCACCGACAGCTTTGATGTCTTCAATGCCAACTCCACCCAAAACACTATTTTCAACAAAAATACAGTCACCTTTCTTAACGACCTGAACAATAATGTTAACGGCTTTGACAACTCAGATGATGTAATTAATGGTCAAGGCGGTGATGACATCATTGACGGCAAAAGTGGCAACGATCTTTTGAGGGGTAGTGCGGGCAATGATACTCTCATTGGTGGTACTGGTGACGATATTCTATTGGATTATTCTGATTTAAAAGGCGATAATTTGCTCTCTGGGGGCGATGGCAATGATATTCTCTCCACCTCTGGCATCATTTATGGACTAGGCAACATAGGATACTACTTCTCTGGCTATGTATCTGGCAATAACACTCTCAACGGTGGCGCTGGTGACGATATCTTGAGTGCTGACTTTTCAACAGGCGATAATCTGCTCTCTGGGGGCGATGGCAATGACTCTCTCGATGCCAGAGCTTTCTACGACTTTGAATACGGAGTCTTTGCCACTTCTGGGAATAACACGCTCAACGGTGGTGCTGGTAACGATACCTTGAATATTGACTATGCATCAGGCAATAACCTACTAAATGGGAACGATGGGAATGATTATCTCTCAGCCTCAAGGAGAGACTACAGCGGAGGCGATGCTCCCTCTGGCAATAATACCCTCGATGGTGGCGTTGGTAATGATACCTTGCGTGCTGAGTATTCAACAGGTGACAACCTACTTTTAGGGGGTGATGGCAATGATTCCTTCTATGTAGGCAGCCCCTCCTCATATAGTGTCCCCTCTGGCTTAGTGACTCAAACGGTAGATGGGGGGGTAGGTGACGATTTGTTGTCGGTAGATTACAGTACTGCTACTGGAGGAATCACTTCAACTTTCAATGCTACTACTAACATTGGCTCAATTACCGCAGGCACGAATCTGGTTAGTTACAAGAATATCGAACAATTAAATATCTCAGGTACAGCCTACAATGACAAGATTGTGGGGAACGATGGCAACGATACGCTCTCTACAGGCAATGGTGGCAATGATACGATTGATGGGGGGATAGGTGACGATTTGTTGTCGGTAGATTACAGTTATTCTTCTTCTGGAGGAATCACAACATCTTTCAATGCCACTACTAACATTAGCTTAATTACCGCAGGCAAGAATCGGGTTAGTTACAAGAATATCGAACGATTAAATATCTCAGGTACACGCTTCAATGACAACATTGTGGGGAGCAATGGCAACGATACTCTCTCTACAGGCGATGGTGCCAATGATACGATCGATGGGGGGATAGGTGACGATTTGTTGTCTGTCAATTACAGTGATTCTACCGCAGGAATCACAACGACTTTCAATGCTACTACTAACATTACCTCAATTACAGCAGGCACGAATCAGGTTAGTTACAAGAATATCGAACGATTAAATATCTCAGGTACAGCTTACGATGACAACATTGTGGGGAACAATGGCAACGATACGCTCAACGGGGGCGGTGGAAATGATACGATCTATGGGGGGATTGGTGACGACTTGTTGTCCGTAGCTTTAAATGATGGCAATGATGCAAAGATAGATGGGGGAATTGGTGATGACTTGTTGTCCGTAGACTTTGGTTATACTCCCGGAGGAATCACAACGACTTTCAATGCTACTACTAACATTGGCTCAATTGCAGCAGGCACGAATCAGGTTAGTTATAAGAATATCGAACGATTAAATATCTCAGGTACATGGTTCGATGACAACATTGTGGGGAACAATGGCAACGATACGCTCAACGGGGGCGGTGGAAACGACATCCTGACAGGTGGGAACGGTAATGATACTTTTGCTTTCAGTAGTTACGATGAAGGCATTGATACTATTTATGACTTCAACGCAACTAATGAACTCATTCAAGTATCGGCTTTTTATTCTGGTGGCGGGTTATCAACAGGTTCACTCTCAGCTAATCAGTTTACCATTGGAACATCTGCAACCACTAGCGCTCAACGCCTTATCTATGACTCCAGCACAGGTGGTCTATTCTTTGACCAAGATGGCAGTGAAGGTGGTTTTACTCAGGTAAAATTTGCCCAGCTATCCGTTGGATTATCATTAACCAACAACAATTTTGTAGTTGCTTAATCTTAATTAAGGCTGTGCCATCACTTTAGACAGAGAATGTGAGGTGCTAAAAATAGCACCTCACATTTAAGCGATCGCCATCATTGCACAGATACTTCAGATATTGCCACGCGATCGCTCGATCTCAAATCAGAACCGTAGCTACATCCAACCCACGTGTAGGCGATCGCAGACCTCAAAAATCAAACATGTATTTTTTATCACTCCTTTGAGGATCTTTGAAGTTGGCTCCCCTAGAAGGAATGGCACTAAGAAAAGGGAAAATCGTTGAGGTAGCACGGGTGCAGAGGAGCGGAGGAGCAGGGGAGAAAGAAGAAGGAAGAAGCGAAACAAGAGGCATACAGAAAGAAGCAAGAGAAATTCTCCTCTGCCCCTCTGCCCCCCCTGCTCCTCTGCAATCCTTACGCCACCTACCCTTCAGCTTAACTTAGTGCCATTC
>NZ_NOLK01000105.1:0-27843 GCF_002245985.1 Nostoc sp. 'Peltigera membranacea cyanobiont' 232 | reverse complement strand
CCTCTGCCCCTCTGCCCCTCTGCTCTATCAAACGCCTGAAGCTTGTGAGAAATGCGGGCCAAGCCTCTGATAAAATCCTTTGAGCGTAAATAGTTAAGTTTATTATGACAAGTGCATCTTACATTTTTCTGGCTGGAGCAAGTCGCGGTGTTGGTCGAGAAATTGCCCAATATCTGACAGCCCAACAGCTAAAGGTTAAAGCACTCCTGAGAACAGCAGCAACTGCTGCTGAATTAGAAAAAATCGGTATAGAGGTAGTTCTGGGAGATGCCTTGAATATTGGCGATGTAGAACGGGCAATGCTGACAGATGAACCTATCCACACCGTTATCAGTACAATTGGCGGTTTACCATCAGATGTAGAAAGGCCAGATTACCCTGGTAATAAAAATCTGATCGATGCAGCAGTTAAAGCTGGAGTACAAAAGTTTATTCTTGTGTCTTCCATTGGTACTGGCAATAGTGTTGTTGCTGCGTCACCCCAAGTTTTAGCGGTACTAGGAAAAGTTTTAGCTGAGAAAGACAAAGCTGAACAACACTTAATTGCCAGTGGACTTACCTATACAATCATCCGCCCAGGTGGACTAAAGTCAGAAACAGCAACGGGTAATGGTGTTTTAACCGAAGATCCGCAGATTATTGGTAGCATAAATCGTGCAGATGTCGCCCAGTTAGTTGGTCGTTGTTTAAATAGCGATAGCACCAATAACAAAATTTTGTCAGCAGTAGACCGAAATATGCTATTCGGGCAAAGAGAATTTGCAGAATTTAGTTTTGAGTAATTTAAGCACGCCAGCGAAGTACTTGATCCTTGACAGGGTTCACAAATTCTCGTCCTTCA
The DNA here is from genome assembly GCF_002245985.1 of Nostoc sp. 'Peltigera membranacea cyanobiont' 232. Lineage (NCBI taxonomy): Bacteria > Bacillati > Cyanobacteriota > Cyanophyceae > Nostocales > Nostocaceae > Nostoc > Nostoc sp. 'Peltigera membranacea cyanobiont' 232. Next base: position 27,002 of record NZ_NOLK01000105.1, on the reverse strand, counting down.
GCGACAGACCTGGCATACTCACGCTTTAACTGGTAATACCACTGTGCCTGCATATCTGAATCCTTAATCAGTCGCAGCACAGGATTATATTTGAGGCCGATCTGCTGCTTTTCCACAACCGTTCGGTCTTGACCGATAAAAGTCCGCGCCAGCACATGCAGCAGTGGCTTGAAAAATCCCGCCCAAGGAACAGTCCAGTAAAGAGCAAAAGTTACTTCGGTTTCTGTGTCTGAAATAGGTGTAACTGCCGTTAAATTAACGACTCTCTGGTTGCCAATTGTGGTTTCTTCTATTCTGACTCCAGGTAAACGAAAAGAAATCTCTGTTTCCGGCACACCACCGCCAATCAGCCAGTATAATCTCCCCCCATTCGCTGGCAATCGATGTCGTCGCATCGTGAAGCCGTAGGGCGAAGCATCGAATTGCTTGACTTCCTCGTGCAGTTGTTCGTTTCGCCACCACCAAGCACGATGAACATAGGGTGAATGAGCAGGATCCATCAGACCGACTACAGCATGATCTACAAAACAGGGAAATCTCATCACTTCTATGAATTGTGGCGATCGCTCATCAAACCCTGGAATTACCGGAATCTCCATCTCAGAAGCAGGTTTAGATTTATCGGGATCGGCCATATATATCCAGATATTCCCTTGGGCTTCCCGGATTTCGTAGGATTGTACGTCAAAGCGACTCAAATCCATCTGCTGCTCTTCAACAAGAGATGGAATTGCAGTGCAGCGTCCACCCGGGTTAAAGCGCCAACCGTGATAGCAACATTCCACTTCCCGACCATCGAATCTACCACAACTCAAAGGCACGGCACGATGAGGACAAATATCTCTCATCGCCGAGACTTTGCCATCTTGTCCTCGAACTAACAGCACCGGTTCATCCAAAAAGATGCGGCTAACCATCATACCTGGCTTGATTTGATTACTAGGCAGAGCATAGTACCAAGTATTACGTAATACAAAGTTATCGTTATTTTTCATCACTAATTGCCTCTGCCTTTGACACAACGAAAGTCCTGGTTTGTGGAAAGGAAGGTTATGTTTAGAAACATTCTTTCAGGTTTTTAATTGCTGTAAGTAAATTCAACTGATGCACTTGTCCATCGCTTTCGTAATTTTATTTTGGGTTATCTGGGATAATTGCAGGTGTGAAGTTGCATTATTCGCCAGATATTTGCACAAATACCGTTCTTTTGCGCGGCCCATCCAACTCAAAAAACAACACAGATTGCCAAGTTCCCAAAGCTAATTTACCATCCACAATGGGAATTATCTCACTAGTGGTCAGCATCATTGCCATTAAGTGAGAGTGAGCATTAATCGGCTCATCTTCTGGGACATCTCTTAAATGCAAGTCATTATGCAAATAACTGTCTGATTCAGGTGCTAATTTTTGCAAGAATATTTTTATATCTTCTAACAATCTGACTTCATTTTCGTTGATAGCTAAAGCTGTTGTTGTGTGTCGAGAGAATACTAAAACTTGTCCATTTTTAATTGATGTTGAAGCAAGAAAATCTTGAATTGGTGGTGTGATATTATGAATATTAATTTTTGGCTGAGTTTCAATTTCAATTAGTTTATTAATAATCGGCATCTGTTCAATTTTATATTCTAAGATTGCAATAGTATGCAGGAGGAATGACTTTTAACTCCTGACTATAGTTTCCAAACCTTGCACTAATCTTTCTATACCTTCTTGGGCTGTCTCTTTTTGCAGCGCCCCATAAGCAACACGCAAGTAGCATCCGTTATCCATACCAAAGGTTGTACCTGGAATAACTGCTACTTTATATTCTTGGATTAGTCTTTTAACTAACTCAAAAGCATCCATCTGGGTATTAACTTTCAGGAAAAAATAGAAAGCCCCATTAGCGGGTGTAATGCTACATAAACCTTGTAGGCGGTTAAGGGAGTCGAGTACTAATTGCCGTACTTGAGCGATTGCACCTATATTACTCTGCAAATACTCCGCTTTTGCTTGCAATGCCCCTAAAGCTGCATATTGGGAAATTACTGGCGGACAAATCAAAATCGTATCCTGGACTTTTTTGATGGCGACAAATAAGTGTTTGGGAATCACCATGTAGCCAATGCGCCAGCTAGCAAAACCGTATGCTTTGGAAAGGCTAAATAGAGAAATAGTGGACTTGCTACTCCCAAATGCACCAGGAGAAACGTGTTTTACGCCGTTATAGGTAAAGTATTCATAAGCTTCATCGCTGATGTGGTAAATGCCGCGAGTTTCACAAATTTGATTTACTTGGCGCAATGCTGCTTCTGAATAGACAACTCCAGTCGGGTTATTTGGTGAAATTGTCACTATGGCCCGTGTTTTAGGAGAAATTGCTTGAGCGATCGCTTCTTTTCGCAGTTGGTAATTTTCATCCGTCGCCACTAACACTACACGACAACCAGCCATTGCCATCGCCATTTCGTGGTTGAAATAGTAAGGCGTGTTCAGAATAATTTCATCGCCTGGGTTAGTAATCGCAAGAATGGCATTCATAAATCCCATATTGCTCCCTGCTGTCACAACGATGCAGTTTTCCTCGTTGATTTCAATACCGTTGAAGGCTTGCAATTTTCCAGCAAGTGCTGTCAGCAACGGAGGAATTCCCTCAACTGATTTGTATAAATTATTAGTGGGTTCAGCGAAAAATTTGGGTAAAAATTCGATGGCTTCTGGTGGTGGGTTGTAAGAAACAACACCCTGTCCTAGAGAGATTGTTCCAGGAGAATTTTTAATCAGTTCCCCAACCACAGGAATAATTGGCGACTGTACACCCTGCATACGAGAGGTTAGGGATTCCATATTTCCTTGCCTATGTACTTGGACTTAGTATCTCTTAATGTGGAAGACATGGAAAGTTACTCTGCGATCGACTCCCACAATGCGTGCTTGCATCAATGTGGGAGTCTGTCACCAAAATAATTAACCGGATTTGCGATTACTCAAAAATTTAGTCAATCGAAATCTGTTGAGGCCCACTTGCTTTGCCATTATGTCTATCTGTTGTGCTGCTGGTATAACTATTTGAGCGAGTCTGTTGATCCAGCCAGCTTTTTACAGGATCGTCCGCAAGATTCAGCCGAAGGACACCAGAGAATAACCCACCCACAAATGAGGCTGGATGCTGGATAAATTCTCTAAATAGAGGTGACAATTCATTAATGAACATAAAAAGACTCCTGGCGGTGCCATAAAAAATTATTACTTCTTAATCGATCGTAACCTGTTGATTAGTATATGGTCGGTGGTAACGAAGTTGCGAACTTTTTGAGCTTCAACTCGAACAAAAAAATTCCCCACTTCTTAAAAAAGTCGGGAATCTGAGCCTGTTGCATCTAAACTAGTACAACACGGCGGAAATAAACCAACCATTGGAAATGTCTAGAACCCTTACGCAATCTGAATTACGAATTACGTTAGCGCAGCGGTAGCGAGTCTTCGAGCGTCATTACGAATTACGAATTCCGCCTTGCGGTACTAGAGTGAATCAATAAACTGTTGTACTTTTTCTAGGAGTGGCTGATGTTCGATTTGCTCTGCTAACTCTTGAGCATTTTGGTAGCACGATCGCGCCATTTTTTTGCGTCTCGTTGTGGCGTAAAGGGTTCCCATATTCAGTAAAGTTGAAATTTCTCCGAGACTATCGCCCAATTGTTGATAGATCGCAATGGCTTGCTTGTAGAACTTCATTGCTTGGCGATGCTCTGTCAGGGTGCTGTAGGTAAAACCAATGTTGTGAAGGGTTGTAGCCTCCCCAGAGCGATCGCTGATTGCTCGACGTGTCAAAAGAACTTGATGGTAGAGCAATAAGGCTTGTTTAGGTTTTCCTAGCTCGCTATAGATTGAGGCAATATTATTCAAAGTGGTTGCTTCACCAAGCAAATTCTTGACGGCTCGTTGAATTGGAAGTGCTGCTTGAAAAAATTCCAGTGCTTGCTCAAACTTGCCCAAGACATTGTAAGCAAACCCAATGCCATTGAGTGTTGTTGCTTCACCAGAAAAATCACCTAACAATCGCCGCATCCTCAAAATTTGGTGTTGTAGCAACAGTGCCCGTTTTGGTTCTTCTAAGCGGGTATAAATTAGCGCAATATCATTAAGAGTAGAAACTTCACTTTGAGTATCTTGCGATCGCCTAAAAATTGGTAGTGCTTTGTCAAAATATTCCAACGCTTGCGAAAAGCGTCCAAGACGGCTGTAAGTAGAACCCAGATTGCTAAGTGCAGTTGCTTTTGCTGGCGCGTTGCCAATTTCAATAGCAACCGAAAGCGCCTGATGAAAGCGTTCTAATGCTCTTTGAGGTTGCCAGCAACTGAGGTGAGCTAAACCGAGATCGTTTAATGTATGACTTTCTCTAGCCCGATCTCGAATTGCTCTAGCCAAGTGTAAATTCTTGGTTGCAAGATCGAGAGATTCTTGAAATTTACCGCGCTGGTAGTAGCGGTTTGCTTCATCACGACGTTGTTCCCACTCTTTGACTTGATTTAAAGGTTGCGTCATCTAACCTCAGTTGCATTCTGCGATAAGTAGGCAGGACATCTCTTGGGTATGAACCCCTCTTAGGTTTCCCAAATTTTAACCTTTCTCTTCTATCTTTAGATATAAGACTTATATAGAGAAGTATGCTATCTTGCCATATCTACAGAAATATTTATGAAGCAATTAATACAAATAGAGGGCTGAGGCATGAGTTAGCAACCTACCGCAGAAGACGTAAACCATTTTGACCCGCATTTCTCACAAGCTTCAGGCGTTTGATAGAGCAGGGGAGCAGGGGAGCAGGGGAGCAGGGGAGAGTTCAAAAATACCAAGTTCTTTCCCCTCTGCCCCTCTGCCCCTCTGCTCCCCTGCTCTATCAAACGCCTGCACAAGCACGGGCTTTGAGAGGTGTGGTGAGAAATCCGGGTTTGAGCCGCCGAATTAAATTTACATGTTAGGCAGGGCGGCCGCATTATGTCAATAAGTAAAGTATATTCTCAATAGAGTTAAAATTTATGTCATTAACTCTTGCTTAGGAGTCGCGCAAAAATAACTTGAACACTTTTGATTAGAAAATAAGGCTAACAGCTTATTCCAAATTAAATTTGTACAACTTATTTTTACATGATGCCTTATTGCGAAAAATTTAGGCGAGCGCTTTGGGGCTTAAAAAATAATCAAACGCGAAAGGAAAGATTTTTTCGTTGGTTCTTAACCTTCGTTGCGATCGAGAGTAATTTAGATGCGTTTGCCTGGCACTGGCTCCCATTAATCCCCTGAGACAAAGCATAGCTTTGGCGGGGTGGGGTGCAATGACTGTGGAAATCATAACTAATTATGCGGACATGATATTACTCTATAAGCTCGCCCATATTAAAATCTATTCTTATCCAACCTTTAAGTCTTCGTAAGTTGTCGAGAATGAGTAAGGGAATCTGCCAGTGATGTACCATCAGGAATGGTAAGGGATCGCTCACCTCAAACATTGCTTCTTTCCCCCGTCTGATGTTTCTTACCCAGGTTTGCAGTTGCTTAAACGATCTAATCTCATTTAGCCGCCAAACTTCGTGGTACAGCCAATAGGTTGGCTTACTATCACCAAGAGGCTGCAAAGATTCAGCCAGAGGATCTTTACCAAGATAGGCATCCGCTACTCTTGGATGATTGTAAAACATCGTAATGGCGGAGTGAGTCCGGGGGTTACACTCAATCGCGTAAACAGTTCCGTCTTCTGCCTCGATGAAGTCAAAGGAAAGTTGCCCGGTTTTTCCTAGTTCTTTGGTAAAATGACTCGCCCATTGCATAATTTCTAGCCGATCAACATTTTCGTAGTTGACTTGAAAGGCAGATGACTCACAGCAGCAGTACATTCGTGACTCTCCATCTCGCGCGGTAGTGTGAGTGCAGTATTCCTTTCCAGGAATGAATTCCTGCATAATCCAGGGATTCTCCTCACTGATGGGCAGACTCTTGACAAATGCAGCTGTTTCTGATTGTGTATCGCAAGGTAGCTTAGTGAGATTCAAGCGACGTATTTGATCGTAGGGGATGCTTTTAAGAATGTATTTGCGCTTCTCCTGAGAAAAGTCGAAGTTGAGGACTTGTTCGGGATCGGTAATTTTGAAGGATTTGGGGACAGATAAACCGAACGATCGCGCTGTTTCGGCAAAGGCAAACTTGTCATCCAGGATCTTGGTGACATCAGCATCGAAGTGGAAAAATTCACAAAAGTCTGGTAATGGTGGCTTGCCGCGATCGTAGTGGATGACGGAAAAAATCGCTACCGGGATAAAAAAGTCGATCTTTTCTGTTTTGGCGATCGCGTGTAGGGTTTCAACGTAGCCTTCTAAGTCTTTGCTGGGATCGGGAACGGTATAAAAGCCTGCAACAGAGTTGGAATATTTGTTACCACTTGACCAGAATTTCTCAATATCAATTATAATAACCCGATGCCCAGCAGCATGAAATGAACGCGCTAGCTGAAGCGTTTTAGTCATTCTAGCGCCAGCGATCAAGATATTTTTGGAGTTGGGGTTGACAATAATTGGCTTACTGAATGGTTGCTTAAGAAAGTTCCACAGTAGCGAAGTTAAGACGACGATGCAGTTTAAGGGAAATGCTAACGCCAATAATCCAAGAGTGCCCAAGTTTTGGAACACTACAAAAATATACTTTTTCATAATTATAATTTTGACATGATAGTGGAATCAGTTCTTGGTGCAGAGGAAGAGGTTAAGAAGATAAGGAAATGCAATCCTGCTTTTGCTTCCTTTTTTTAACGATTTAATTCATTAAGTCTCCAAAATTCGTGAGCAAGCCTATTTATTGGCTTACTATCATTTAGAGATTGCAGAGATAGAGGTTTTATATTTCACGTCTTCTCCAAACTGTATGAGTTTCCCGATGCAAAAATCAATCCTCACCCAGGTTTTCAAGGAGCGCAAACTATCGAGTAATAGTAAAGGAATGTGCCAGTGATGTACCATTAAGAACGGTAGTGGATCGTTAACTTCAAAGATTGCATCTTTTCCTCGCCAAATATTTTTAACCCACTTTTGCAATTGCTTTAACGATCTAATTTCATTAAGTCTCCAAAGTTCATGATAAAGCCAATAAGTGGGCTTACTATCACTCAGGGGTTGTAGAGTTTCAATCGGAGGCTCTTTACTGAGATAGGCATCCGCTAAACCTGGATGGTTGTAATACATTGTAATTGCAGAGTGAGTCCGAGCGTTGCACTCGATCGCATAAATCGTCCCATCTTCCGCCTGAATGAAGTCAAAAGAGATTTGTCCAGTCAGTTGTAATTCTTTGACAAAATGACTCACCCACTGCTTAATTTTTGGGCGATCAACGTTTTCGTAATTGACTTGAAAAGCAGATGATTTGCAGCAGCAGTGTACTGTTAATTCACCATTTCTCACTGTACTGTGAGTACAGTATTCTGTTCCAGGAATAAACTCTTGCAATATCCAAGGGTTATCTTTACTAATTGGCTTACTTTTAACATGAAGCGCCATTTTTTCGTGAGACTCCATTGGTAGCTTGGTTAGATCCAAGCGTAAAACAGAGTCATAGACAATGGTTTTGAGAATATATTTGCGCTTTTCGTTGGCAAAATCGAATTTAATAACTTGCTCTGAATCTGTAATTAGAAAAGTTTTCGGGACAGATAGCGAGAGTGAGCGGGCAATTTCTGCAAAGGTAAACTTGTTATCCAGCATCTTCATTGTATCAGCATCGAAGTGGAAATTCTCGCAACAGCTTGATAACACTGGTTTACCCTCGGAGTCAAAGTAGCTGCCAGCGAAAATGCCTACCGGAACAAAAAAGTCTATGTTTTCTTTTTTAGCGATCGCACGCACGCTTTGAGTATAGCCTTCTAAATCTTCTTGCGAGTCAGGAACTGTATAAAAGCGAGCCACAGCGTTGGAAAATCGATAACCACTGAACCAGTATTTATCAAGATCAAATAAAATGACTCGATGCCCAGCAGCGTGAAACGATCGTGCAAGCTGAAGGGTTTTGGTCATTCTACCACCACCGATCAAGATATTTTTGGAATTCTCGTTTAAAACCACTTGCGTGCTTAACGATCGGTTGAAAAAATTCCACAGCAGCAATATGAGTACGACGATGAAGTTGAAGGGAAATACGATCGCCAATAGTCCAAGAGTGCCCAAGTTTTGGAACACTGCAAAAATCTGCTTTTTCATAGTTGTAATTATGACATCATACTGGAACCTATCAACGACTGAGGATTGTTTCATCTTCTATTCATCGCCATATACAGTGAGCGTTACATTCGAGTTTTATTACTTGCAGCTAGCGAAGACTTTATGCTATTCCAATTCAGAAGAAAGCTAAAAAGGTGATTTGCCGTTCATCAAATCGTGCCCAACGCTTCATTGATTGCCGTCATAAATAACTCATTTAAAGGGATTCCCACTGCGTTCGCTGTACAGGCAATCACCGCTTTGTGGTCAAAAATACAAAACAACCCGGCTTCTAAAAACCAAGGTTCTCCCTGTGGGTCGATTCGGAAGTCAAATAAACTATAATGCCGACAGCCCAAAGCCAAATGACACTTCTTAACTTCTTGCTGAACCTTTTGGGTAATTGGATCATTAATATCTACAATCCAACCTGGAACATAATTTTTAGCAGTTGAAGCTAAGTCGCCCTCGATTGGTATTTTGAATTTGTCAGTATAGCTGCGGATAGGTCTTACTTCCGGGTCTATCTGATACTCTTCAAGGGGTAAACTGATTAGCTCCCCATTTTTGACAATGGCACCGCATCTGACTTCTCGACCGGCTTCTATGAATGTTTCTACGATCACTTCCGAAGCAAATTCAAATGCTTTCTTCAGGGCAGCATCATACTCACTAACCTCTTTAACTAAGGACACCCCTAAAGAGTTGTCAGCATTTGCGGGTTTAATGACTGCTGGAGGTGTAATTGTCGGAACGTCTCCTTGGCGGAGCAATTCTCCACGAGGTACTTTCACCCCTGCTGCTGCGACAATTGCTTTCGTTTTGGCTTTGTGAGCCGTTATTGCCATGACATCTGGAGTATTACCTATGTAAGGGATCTTAAGCAGGTCGAATAGGGCGCGGTAATGCGTCATTCCAGGGATACAAAACATTTGTGGCAACATAAGGTCAATGTTTTGCGCTGTTATAACCTGTATTGCATCTAACAGAGTCATCGGTTTGGCGACAGCTATATCTTCAGGACTGAGAGAGGAAGGAAATCGCCACTGGCGATCGGGTGTGATGTATGCAATCAGAAAGTCATAGAGTGATGGATTTGCTGTAGCTACCAGACAGCTTTGGGCGTAATTGCGTGACAACTCACAGTAAAAATCATTGTATGCAGATCCAACTAAATGAAGGATACGAAGTACTGGCATGATTCATCCTCCATTGATTTTGCCATAAGTCTTTGAAAGTAGGGAAAGATGAGGCAGCAGGGGAGGCAGGGAGAGAAAGAATTGTCCCCTTGTCCCCTTGCTTTTATCCCTCGATTACGTCATGCGTCTAATCAGAGTTATACCATCTCGGATGGGTAACAGAACTTGCTCTACACGAGGATCGGCGGCGACAGCACGGTTGAACTGAGCGATCGCTTCACCATTGGCGGTGCGTTGTTGGGGTGGTAAGTAAACTTGTCCCTGCAACAAAGTATTATCCACGCAGATTAACCCGTCAGGAGCTAGCAAGTCACTATCTAAGATAGTCTGGAAGTACTCTACATACTCCTTTTTATCGGCATCAATGAAGATTAAATCAAATGATTCTTTTCTTGCTGCCAGCTTGTGGAGTGTCTCTAAAGCGGGTGCTACTTCTACAACGATTTTATTACCGTGTGCAGATTCACTAAAGCAAGCTTGAGCAAATTGGGCTACATAGGAGTCAACCTCACAACCGATAAGTTGCCCATCGCTTGGTAGTGCCTCTGCCATTGCCAAGGCTGAATACCCTGTAAACATTCCTACTTCTAGGATGCGCTTTGCCTTGGTCATGTGAACAAACATTTTCAATGTCTGTCCTTCCAGATGTCCTGAGAGCATTTCTTGTTCTAATTGACGCACTGTTTCACCATCGCTGAAACGTTTACTCCAGTCTTCAATGCTTGTTCTTTGCGCCAATGCTCTCAATGCACTCGATTCTGGAGTGGTGTAATCATCCAGATAGGGATCTAAACCCGCCGCTAATTCAACTCCCTGACGCAGAGAATCTAATATCTCTATGGGAATATTGCTTTCTTCTGCTAATTTCAGAGTTTGCTGTAGCTGCGCTACTAAAATACTGTGTGGCGTTATGGGCCTCGCTGTTTCTCGTCCTAAAACACTTGTCATGTCTTCACACCCCCAATAGTTGAGCTTCTTGACTTTCGATGTAGGCATCAACGCCTTCACCGTCACGAGGGTATTTAGCACAAAGACGTTTATGTTCAGCTAAGGCCGCATCAAGTTCTTCACGAGTCAAATCGTTGACAAAGAAGCACTCACCAATAGGCCGAGGCATGGCTGCGCGTTGTTTGCCGTCTCGTGTCAAGCTTATAGACTGGGTAGCATACCACAATAAATCCCCATCTAGTAGAGGATGATCTAGTGATAGACCGATGCGACTCATTAAGTCTAGAATGCGATCGCGCTCAAGAGTTGGAATATAGCCTCGTTGTGCTGCTATGGTTGCAGACAAAGCCATATCTATATTGACGGCATGACCATGATATAGGGGTACATGAGGCGCTAACTCTAGGGTAGGACTCCAAGTGTGGCCGTAGGCTATGACGCGATCGAGGTCGATTTCATGCAAGTTTGGAGTCTCTAACTCCAGCATAGTTTTGATTGCTTCGTAGTTGAGTTTATGGGCAATCTCTTTAAGTTCCGGTGTCCCATTCACCTGTCCAAAGTGAGTGGAAAGTAGTTCTTCGCCATATTCGTATAGCATTTCAAAGACTTGCGAGTTAGAAACTACAGCAATTTTTACTAACTCTGCCATCCCATTACGAACTTGAGCCGTTGGTAAGGTTTTCAAAAATGAGAAATCGAGGATAACTTTCAAAGGTGCATGATATGCTCCCAAGCGATTTTTTAACTTGCGATGATTAACTGCTACCTTAATCGCTACACCTGCATCGATTAAACCAATTAACGTTGTCGGAACCCGAATGAAGTTACTCTTGCGACGGTAAGCAGCGCAAGCAAACCCAGCCACATCAGTAATTAGACCACCACCAACGACTAAGACTGGTTCCTTACGAACTAAGCCAAAGTCCGAAAAAGCGTCAACAATTTTCTCAAAGCTTGCAAGGGTTTTAGCTGGCTCTGTAATGATGATGGGAAATACTGTCAGATCAATGTCATAGTGCCTAAAATATGACTTGATCTGTTTTCCATAAAGTTCATAAACATTGGCATCAATCACAGTCAGACAGCGACCAAATTTAGCATAGCTATCTGCTATTTCTCTGTTGTTAATATCAAATGCACCGTTCACATAGACAAGACTAAAATCGATTTTTTCGTAACCTTGCACGTGAAATGCAGTTTCTGTAGCTTCAAAGGATGCTTGAACCTTATTCATTTCTGTTGACCTTTATTGCAAAAAATGGGGATATTTTGGTAATAATTGCGATTTACCTGAATGCACGCCAGCAATAAATTATGCTTTTTATCTTTATTAGATAAAAGTCACGACAAAATTAGCTTTCAATAAAAAGCTAACAGTTATTACTGACTCGCAATGTTATTAAACAACGCCACTCATTTGAGTAAATTCTGTATTTGGGTTAACCTTTAATTCGGCATAACCTCAAAGTAATCAACTAGTCCCACTAGCAAAATATTGACATAATACTTGCCTGTTTCTTCCGGGATTGTTGATTTTAAATTTGTGGAATACATCTTATATATATAAGATGTATTCCACTATATTTAAATCTAATGGCTTTCCAACTGTACGATTCCGCAAAAAATCTACCCTAGAAAACTGTTCGTATTGTTGCTCTCCAAGCTTCAATTTGAGATTAGAACCCTGATTAATCGTTAGTTCGCTGTTTTCTAGCATTTGTATCAAACCTTATATCATTAAACTTGTTACATTGTATTTGCTTCAGAGTGACAGTAGAGTTTTAGGAAGTTTATCTACATTTTTATTAACTCCACTATCTCCTATGTTTGTCTCTAGCAAATTTCCGACTATTAGACTGTGTAAAACTCCTACTTTTAGTAAACTACTGATATTGTCTATTAATTGTCTATCCCCAGGCTGACATTTGAGATTAGAACCCTGATTAATCCTCAGTTAACTGTTTTTTAACATTAGTCTCAAACCATAAAACTGCTAAAAACAAAGGTCAATCAGTACACTCTATTCAGGATGACAGGATGACTCATCTTGAATTCAGTCAAGTTAATGCTCAGTATTCAACATACCTGCCTCGGTAACTCTTGAAAACTCAGGATTTAAAGATATCTGAGTTAATCGTAACAAAACTTTAACTTTGTTAAGGAACAGTTGTGTATTAAAAACTTTCTAAGTTTGCTTGAATTGGCTTTCTAGCTATAAATTAGGTTATTTTAGCTTAAACTAGCAAAAAGCTTCCTGATTGCTAACTTAAAAGCACAATACAAATCATAACATTAAAAGTATACAAATCATAACAGATTTAAATATATTTAAGTCAATCCACCATCCGAAGTGTACTGAGTGACCAAATATTTTTAATAAAGTATGTCTAAAGATTGATATTTTCTCCAGTAGTCTCTATAGCACTTACTAGTAAAAAATATGCTCCGCCCTCGATGAAAACTTTCTCTTGCGAAAGCATCACTCTGAATTTTTCTCCATCGCTTACAAGAAGCTCTAAGTAATCGAAAATAAATATTTATACATTCATTCAGTTTGAGACTGAATAAGGGGTTCAGGTCAAAATTTGTGTAATTAATTTTGTCTTAGGGACTTCCAAAAAATAAAATATACAGTAGGGTGTGTTAGGCGAAAGCCGTAACGCACCGAGATATCTGGCGGTGCGTTACGCTGTCGCTAACGCACCCTACAAAATTGGATATTTTTTTAATTGGAAGTCCCTTAAGCTGTTCTACATTTAAATTGATTGCATAAGCTGGGCGGGTAATATCATGTCCGTTTAAGGACTTATCATGAAGACCGCAATTCTTGCTGGGGGGCAGGGGGAAAGAGGGTTTTCCAATTTTTGCACAGATATGGGAATCATAACTAATTAACCGGACATGATATAATATGCCCACCGTACAAGAATTATATTTAATTCGATTATGCAAATTAAATGTTTTTTGTCGTACTATTTATATCAAGTTCGGATAATTAAGTAGGCAGGCACAAATAAATATAACTATGTAACGAAAAGTAAAAGCGGCGAAAACCTTGTGATTGCTTCACTCCACTTCGTTGCGTTCGCAATGACATAGTTATAAATTTTCTCAGCCACCTACTTAGTTATAATTCCTACATCTGTACAAAAACTTAAAAACCTTTTTTCCCCCTGCTCCCCTGCCGTCTTAATAATAAGTCTTTAACCGAACACGAGCTTAGTTGATGGCTGTTAATTTTCTCTCTAGGTCAAATAAGAAGCCGTGGATATACTCTTCAGTCCATTCGGCACCATAGAAGCGTTTAAACATCCCTCGTGCTGGGTCTTTTTCAGCCCGATATCGCAGGTATCGCAATTGGGCTTGCTCAATCGCTACTAAATTTTGGGAATCTGTTACTGCTTCAGCCTGCTCTACGAAATCCAGATAAGCTTTTAAATAGTCTTTGAAAGCAGCAAACACTTGAGTTTCTACTACAGCCGTTTCTTGGGGACGAGTCCACAAAAAAGCGGGAGAGAAAAAAGGCTGCGCTTCTTCAGGGAAATCTCCTCCCCAAGATAGATGCTGTTGATGGGTGTGGAAAATGGGCAGAATTGGTTCGGTATATTTTGCCTGATATGCTAGATCGTCACGAAATAAAGGCTGCATATCCAAAGCAATTAGGTGTCCTCCTGGCAATGTCACCAGATCCGCCCCAAAAAAGGGTAAATCGTAGTTGAGGCGTGGGAAAATCACAAAATTCAGCACTTGCAGCGAATTACCACCCTGAACATGAGCAGCACGAATTTGCCGTAATTTTGGGGTTTGAAAGGCGTAACTTGTGGTGACAACCTCTTCCTCATTTTTGCCTTTGCCCACAACAGCGCTCTTAGACTCAAACCCAGTGGGAATCGGGTAGGGTTGTAAGTCTAAGCGCGATCGCATATAGGCGATCGCATAATCCAGAAATGGCTGATAAAGTGTCACGTCGCTTCGCTCCAATTCAAAATTCAAAATTAATAATCCCCAATCCCCAATCAGTTATCTTTTGCTTGCACTAACTGCTAAGGGAACAGCATCTTCAAATAAGAATTCATGGAGAAAGCGCTCCGACCATTCATGACCAAAGTAACTGCTAAACAAACCAGATGCTGGATCTCGGTCTGCACTATATTGGTCATAGTCTTTTTGAGCTTTAACAATCCGTTGGATATCTTCTGGATCTTGGAGTGGTTTTGCATCTGCTAGCATTTGCCAATACAAGTTTAAATAATCTTGAAAAGCTTCAAACACTCGCGTTGCAACTGTTTCAGGATCGGTTTTGGCAAACAATAGGTATTTAGAAAAATACTGATTGGCATCGTAAAACTTCATTTCTAAGTTTTGTGCCAAATCCGGGTATTTATTATGGAGAGATTGTAGCGGAACTATATATTTGTTTTGATAATCCTCATCCTGGAATAAAGGCTGAAAGTCAAGCACAATAAGGTTTTTGACTTTACCAAAGGATAAAAAATCAATCCCTAACAGAGGTAGATCGTAGTGATGGCTAGGATAAACCACGCTGTTAAAAATTTGGGCGCTCTCTCCGGCATCAATGTAGGTATAGCGAATTTTCCGCAACTCTTGAGATTGGTAACACCAACTGCGAATAGTTGCTGGGTTTTTGCCGCGATCGCTAACTTTGAATTCCAAACCAGGGGGAATGACCCTACTTTGTAAATCAAAGCGCTGAAATAGCTCTTTTTCTAAAAATTCCAGGAAAGGCTTATACATAGAGCATTACTTATTAACCCTTGCATGAAAATAAATGATGTCAAACATGCACGTCTCATTTATGAGAAACAAAGCAACATTCCTTAATGGGGAATTGGGAAGAGGCAGAGGGGAAAGAGGTAATTTTCTATTCTCCCTCTTACCCCCTGCTTCTTCCCCACTCCCTACCTCGCATGATTCCGACCGATCATTTGCTCTAGCAGTTCTTGGGAAACACAACGACGTTCAGAGCAATAAGTCATTAAGTTGATACCGTTCATCATTCGCACGGTACTGACTCTGACACGAAAATCATCCGTAATAAACCAACAACGTTCTTGACCTTGGTTATTGTCATAGTCAGTATCAATCGTCAGTACTCCATCATCGGCAAACTGATATCGGCTCACGACGGGAATGCTCTCAACATAGCCCTGGTTGCGAATCAGTTTTCCAGAACGCCTCGTTTCGTCGGGAACATCAACCAAAATGGCAGCATTATCTGTATTCGGTAGCCTGGTATCTAGGTTAGCCTGCCATGCAAAACTAGCACCGCCTGTTGCTTTGCTAGGGTCTATCCCTTGGGCTTTACAGACTTCTTGGACTTTCGGATCGTTCTTTTCTATAACTTGAATAATCAAATTCGACTCCCCCGACTCATCGGCTGCTGAGTCAAAATGATGAACGGAGCGTTCCGTAAACCATGTACCCTCGCTTTTACGGAAAAAGTCGATCATTGACAAAGGCGGTATTAGATGCATCTGTTTTAAAACCTCGTTTTATCAAATTTTGGCGTTCTTGAATACTGACTAATAAGATGAAGTCCCGATTTCGCTAAAGTGTAGAATAACTCCAAAAGTTATATTTTTATCAACTGATGACAAATAGTGAAATTCAACTTATTACAAGCGTTCGCCCAAGTCCACCTCCAGAAATCTTAAAAGCCCTCAAAGGTGGAATCCCTGTGGATAGGGTCGATTTGTACCAATTCAATCTCAGGGAAGTCGATTTCCAACAAGCTAACTTGAGCAAAGCCAAGTTACTAGGAGCCGATCTGAGGGATGTAGTTTTGAGTAATGTCGATTTGAGTGGGGCAGATTTGCGAGGCGCTAATCTGCAAGGAGCGGATTTGAGTGGGGCTAATTTGCAAGGAGCTTATTTAAATCGTGCTAACCTCCAACAAGCAAATCTCAGTGGCGCAAATTTGGAGGGAGCCAAACTGCAAGTAGCGCGTTATGATACACAAACGAAATGGCCCCAAGAATATAACTACAAAACTTCGGGCGCGGTGGGGCCGGGTGCTAATCTTAATGGTGCTTTTCTCAATACAGCTTCTTTACGAAACGCAGATTTACAGGGTGCTAATCTGCGTGGAGCCTACTTGAGTGGTGCTGACTTGACGGGAGCAAATTTGCAAGGTGCAGCTTTAAGTGGCGCTGACCTGACAAAAGCTTATTTAACTGGGGCGTGCTTGCGGAATGCTCGATTGACAGGAGCCGATTTGCGGGATGCAGACCTACGAGCAACTGACCTCTGTGACGCAGAGATGGAGCATCTTCAAAGTATTGCTGGGGCAGATTTTACTTTAGCCCAAGGACTCACAGAAGCAACTCAAGCCATGCTTAAAAGCCGTCCATATTCCGAACTCGACGCTTGGAACGCCTACACTCGCACAACAACTCGTGAGAGTTTGAATGCTTTACCAATACAGGGCTGAGTTGTGAGTTTGGAGTTATGAGTCATAAAGGCTGCCAGTTCTTTTTTAGGAGTGCTAAAAATGTAGCGTATCCTTCAGAAAAACCTGGCGGGTCGGGTAGAACATATTGTGGAAATTCTTTATACGATCGCCAGGGTTCCGAAGCATTGTGCCGCAAATGTAAAGTACATTCTGAGGAACCTGGTAGTCGCCAAGTCATTTGACCAGTTGGTATATCAGTCACAAATGCCTCCTCATCTCGAAAAAGTTGATCTTTTATTCCAGATTTTGGCAGATTACCCGGATATTTTGGTCAAATTTAAGGTAAAATAATATATGGGCTATTGTTCAAATGAGTTCGATCGCAATATTCCGCACAAATCCACATCGTTATTAGGGCAACAAATCTTCTAAAGCAGCGCCGACAACCTGATGCTCTTCATCCTTTCTGAGTTGGTTTAGGGCTACTTTGGCTTCTGGCTCGTCAAATCGTTTGAGGGCATAACTAACTCGGACGCGCATCCGCCAAGATTCATCATTCACTAAGGTTAGTATTTGGGATAGTGCCGCACTATTTTGGCTAGAATTAGCTAGTAAGCCGAGTCCATCAACAGAGGATTCCTGAACTGTGAAATCTTCATCTTTCAAACCCTGGACGCAGATATCAAATAGTTCTTCGGGACAATCCATTTCCGCGATCGCAGCTAAAATGCTTCGCTTAACTAGCCAGTGGTCATCCTGATAAAATGCCATAACTAGATGAGAAACTGCGACTCTGCCAAATAGCGATAAAGAATTTGCCGCTTCAGCCCGCACGTTGGGAGTATCATCAAACTTCATAATTTGCATCAAAGCAGCGAAAGATTCTGCTGATTGTTGATTACCCAAACCCCTAGCGACAAAAGAACGCACTAAAAATTCTGAGTCATGAAGTTTAGTCGTTAGCAGAGGAACTGCAACTTCTGATTCATAATCATTAAGGGCTGCGATCGCCTTCAGACGATAGTGAAAATCTGGGTTCTTCAGTTCAGTTTGGATTTGATGGATTTCCATAAGTGCATTTGGTAGAGCTATCTTTACTTTATTTTACAGATGTCAAAAAATGGCGATCGCATTTGGGAAGATTTATGTCAAAAAATGGCGATCGCATTTGGGAAGATTTAACTCAATGCCTAATGCCCTAAACCAATGACTCAATTAAGCGAAACCGTCAAAGAATTAATAGTCAAAGCAAGAATTATCAGCTTTGCTAAGTGGGAACAGTCCCATTCAAAAGCAGCGATCGCCATATTCCAAGCTGCGGATGATGCTTTCCGTTATCTGAGCGATGAAGACTTGTCACAGATTACAACCTTATCACCCAATAATTCTGAGTTGATTCCTGTTGCTCAATTGTTACGCGATCGCGCCACCGAAATTGTTGATGAAGCTAGAGAGCAGGTTTTAGCAACCTATCCTGAAATTATCCAGCCTGGAGGTGGTCTTTATCCGTCTGAACGCGCCCAAGCTTGTTGGCGAGATTTTTGGCATTTTCTCCGTTGTATTACCTATGGCATCGCAGGTGAACACACTGAGTATACAAATCCCACAGGACTGCACTATATGAACTTGCTCTATCAGGAATTACAAGTTCCATTAGATGCCATGCTCTTAGGCTTAAAAAGCATCAAGGCTGCTAGTTTGAAACCCCTTCCAGCCCATCAGCAGGAAACTCTTGCTCCCTATTTTGACCATTTGATCGGCCAACTAGCTACTTTCCAAATTCGATAAGGTTTTTAGTAAGCGGCTCGATATGCTTACGAAGAGCCAATTTAATTAAATTTACATTAGGTAACATAGTTTGATTTATTCTTACCCACTTACCAAGATGAGGCTTCGTAACTCAACCCAATTAATCCTCTTGCTCAAGGGATGACAAAAATATCATTACCTGTATCCCAATCGCAAATCAAATACTAAAAACAAGCTGAGACTTCTCTCAAGTATTATCTAACTTAATAAATTTTAATAAATATGGTTTCAGCATCGTATCAGAATGTATAAAGGCGTTAAGGATGTAAAACTGAAATCATCAAGGCTAATAAGGATTTAAAGTCTCCATGACCTCTCCTTCATCACAACGATGTAAAGTTTTTTTAACATCTGCTGAATATCCTTCTCATAAAATTTAGTTGTTAACTGGGAGATAGTTTGAATGGCTTTTGGACCAGCATCACGATTAGGGGTCGCTCTGTTTGAAGATACCGATCCTATCGATCTGTGGCCAAGTCGCTCTAATGAGGAAGTTGAAGCCGTAATTCGAGCAGTTTATAAGCAAGTTCTAGGCAATGCTTATGTAATGGAGAGTGAGCGGCTTTCCGTTCCTGAATCCCAACTCAAAGGGCGTGAAATTAGCGTTCGTGAGTTTGTGCGTCAAGTTGGGAAGTCGGAACTTTACCGTTCGCTGTTTTTTGATAGCACCCCCCGCTATCGGGCAATTGAATTAAATTTCAGACATTTTCTTGGTCGTGCGCCATTGGATCTAGAAGAAACGCGTACACACAGTACGATTCTGGATACAAAAGGCTTTGAAGCTGAGATTGATTCATATCTAGACAGCGACGAATACCAAGAGAACTTTGGGGAAAACATTGTGCCTTATATCAGGGGCTACAAAACCGAAGCTATCCAGAGTTTGGTTCAATTTACCCACTTATTCCAACTAGTACGTGGTTCATCTAGCAGCAGCCTGAAAGGTGATTTAGCTGGTAAACAACCAAAATTGAACAGTCTGGTAATTCAAAGCACGCCGACCGCCGTGATTTCACCAGCCAGCAAAGGCGCTGCATTCCGCAAGCCAGTATCTACGCCTCGCACTCGTCAAGGTGTGGGAGCTAGTGAGGATGGTAAGGTATACCGAGTTGAAGTCACTGGTTATAAGGCAAATGTGGTAAATAACATTTCCAAGTTTCGCCGCAGCAACCAGGTCTTTTTCGTGCCATACAATCAACTTTCACAAGAGTATCAACGGATTCACAAGCAAGGCGGTGTGATTGCCAGCATTACTCCTGTCAACTAAAGAATCTATAAACTGAGCTTGGGAAAAAGGTGAGCATGACCAAGATTGTTTAAAGAAGAGAAATTGGGGATTAGGGATTAGAGATTGGGGAAGAATTTCCGCAGTACTCAGTCTCCAGTCGCTAATACCCGGTGTTGATAGTTCATCAAAAGCGATCGCTCATCTAGGGTTTACTCAATTCTGCCGTCAGTTGTCATATACGAAGATATTTAACGCACTTTAAAAAACTAAAGTTTTACAAATGCTAGTCAGTAGCAAAAATAACTGGCAGCTGAGGCGAAAATCTACCTCCATCAGGGGGAGAATGCTCGAAAATTTCATTTAATTCACGTTTTAAGGAGATACTTCCATGTCACTTTGGGCTATTGATTCACCGAATGTTGAACTGCGTCCTAACACCAGCGAAAGCGAACTACAAACACTGATTAGAGCAGTTTACAAACAGGTTTTGGGAAATGCTCACTTGCTAGAAAGCGAGCGCCTAGCCTCTGCTGAATCGCAATTGCGCGATCGCAAAATCAGCGTCCGCGAATTCGTCAACATCGTTGCAAAATCAGAACTCTATCAATCCCTGTTTTTTAGTTCTTCTTCTCAGTATCGGTTTATCGAACTGAACTTTAAACACCTGCTAGGTCGTCCTCCTGCCGATCAAGCAGAAATTTCCGAACACGTCCGTATCTACAACGAACAGGGCTACGATGCTGAAATCGAATCCTATATCGATAGCGAAGAGTATCAGCAGAGTTTTGGCGAGAATATTGTCCCTTATCCTCGCAGCACTAGCTCCCAAGTAGGGATTAAGAATGTTACCTTTAACCGCACCTTTACCTTACTCAGAGGAGTAGCTACCAGCGATAGCGATCGCAAAGCCAAACTGATCGGCGATTTAGGTTCAAACTTACCCACATCGATCAAGGCTCCTGCTGCTGGTTCTAGTGTAAACAGCACCAGCAAGCGCTTCTTGATTAAGGCAGTCAAAGGTTCAGCTAATCTCCGTACTCGTTTGGGCAACCTCGAATATATAGTTAACTACAACCAACTGTCTGGACAAGTGCAAAACATTCACAGAACGGGCGGCAAAATCATCAGCATCACTGAAGTTGCTTAGATTTTCCTAAGTACGGGGCTGAAGAAATCCACTTGGTTTAGTGATATTTTGCCCCGGAAGATACCCCAACCCCCCTTAAAAAGGGGGGCTTAATTCCCTCCTTTTTAAGGAAGGTTAGGGAGGAGCAAGCCTTTGACCAAGGTATTGGAAGGAGGAGAATAAGAACTCAAAACTCCCAAATGCAGTTGTGGTCAATGAAGCTAGTATATAAATTGGGAGAATAAATATTAAGCCAAGATATCCCTTAAACCCGGATTTCTCACCACACCTCTCAAAGCCCGTGCTTGTGCAGGGGAGCAGGGGAGCAGAGGAGCAGGGGAGAGTTCAAATACCAAGTTCTTTCCCCTCTGCCCCTCTGCCCCTCTGCTCTATCAAACGCCTGAAGCTTGTGAGAAATGCGGGTTAAATTCTAGGCTACTTTTTAAAATCACTTTTCTAATGGAAATTACTGAATTCTTTGAACTTTCAATTGGACGATGGCGATCGCAGCGTAGCGGTCATCATTTAGCATTCGCCCACTTTGAACAAGTACTGTCTGACATTAATATTGAGTCTCTATCCAGCAGCGATCCGGCAGTACTAGCAATCTGTCAATTGTATGACACTGACCCCGCCAGTATCACTCATCCTTTTCGGATGACTTGGGAGGGCGAGTCAGACTGGGACGATAAACCAATCTCTGGTAGTACCGTGCTGGTGCCAATTCCAGATAGAGAAAATCCTTCTAGAGGGAAACTCCTACGTGACAAAGGATACGCCGAAACAATCCCAGCAGTGGGTGAATATCACTTGAGTGACGATGGTATTTTTACCCTGCTGACAGCTTATGAACTCGCTGCTGCTGAAGAACGAATTTGGTTTGCTACCCCAAATCTGAGGTTTCGGGTAGCGACAATTAAAACCAGTGATGGGAAAGGCGTAACAACAGCTTCCTTTTCTTCAGAGATTCGCTCTTTGTCAAGTTCGACCAGTTAACAAATATTAGGTTAAAACATAACAAGGATACAAGCTTCTAAATTTATTTATGGGGATTATTAATTTTGAATTTTGAATTCGGAGTGAAGCGACGTGACTATAGCGCCCAGTGAATCTAGCGCCAACGCTAGCGATTTGCTCACCTTAGCCTGTTGGATGGCAGGAGATTTTAGCAACTACAAGCAATCTTTTGCAAATCCGCAACTTTACGCCCACATTCACATTTTTTTCCGTCCTTTACCGATTGAATTTTTTTCTGCCATCGGTTTTTATTCAGAACAAGTCTATGACCACGATTTATGGACACCTTATCGCCAAGGAGTACATAGATTCGTTGATTGTGGCGATCGCATTTATATCGAAAATTACAGCTTGAAAGACCAGATGCTTTATGCAGGTGCTGCTCGTGAATTAGATATCCTCAAAACCATCACCCCAGAGAGCATTGAACGGCGTTATAACTGTTCAATGGTTTTCCAACGAGAGGGTGAAATGTTTCGGGGTAACGTCGAGGGCAATCAATGTCTGATTAACCGCAATGGATGCCAAACATATCTTGTCAGCGAAGTAGAACTAACCGAGCATACTTGGATAAGTCTAGATAAAGGTATGGATATTGAAACCCACCAACAAATATGGGGATCGACTGCTGGCCCTTTGCAGTTTGAAAAAAGGGAAAGTTTTGCTGATGAATTACTTGCAGTGAGAGCATTATGTTGATTCAGCTTGAATCTGTTAAATATAAAATGTTACCTCCACTATCTGAAAAAAAGATGCGTTGCTGGATTCGCAGCCGCCACTTAATTTGTTCGGGTAACTTTTTTATATTCGAGACATTAGAATACACAACGATTGAAAGATTTTCTGAATGTGTTGCTTCTTTAGGAGGAACAGTAATATCCGTCGATCCCGTTAATAAAATTTGGATGGGCGATCATCGCCAAGTAATTTTATATCAGGCAAAAGCTAGTTTACATACCCCTCATCATACTTTGAAACAATACTGGATAAAATACGGTGGTTTCTACACTAGATTTGATGAGCGAGCTTGAAAATTACTTTCCTACGGAAATTATTCTGACATTTTGAATTTTAAATACTCCCCAAGGGGGTTGACGGCTAATTGTTAATGTTTAATTGCTAATTGTTTACTATAATTAGCTGTTACTTATTAACAGTTAGCCGTCTAAGTTTGTTAGAAAATGTAACTAAAAAAGTCCTCAAAACTTGATAAATTAATCCTGACTGTAAAGGGAATTAAAATTTGTTAGTGCTTATACTGATTACGTCTGAGATTGCTTTAAAACTTGGGACTTAAGACAAGGTAAATTCGACGGCTCATATAGTAACCGCCTAATTAGCTTAAATATTGAAACCTCTAAGAGGTTTTACTACGCAAAACTATTCCTCTCCGAGTTGGAGAGAAACTTGAACATTAGTTCAAGGTAGGGAGAGGTTTGTCAAACTCATGTTAAGCCCTAAGTCTTACCAAGCTTTCTTTTATGCAGTCTCATAAAGAATTGGTATTAGCTTTACCATGTAACCATTAACAAATACTTAGCTCCCATTACCTTTAACAATTTAGATTTCTTGCCAACATCCTCAACTCAGCCATTAGTTCCTCCTACCTACATTAACCCCATGCAGACTTTCGTAAACGATCAAACCAGACGAAGCCAATATCAAGCCTTTCGCCAAGCAGAACCCATCGAACTGTGGACTACTGCTTCACCTGATGACATTGAAATTGTAATTAGGGCAGCTTATCGGCAAGTGTTGGGTAATGCTTACATTATGGAAAGTGAACGGCCGATCGTTCCCGAATCCCAACTCAAGCAAGGTATAATCGATGTCCGTGAGTTTGTGCGTCAGGTTGCCAAATCAGAGTTGTATCGCTCCAGATTTTTTGATAACGTTTACCGCTACCGTGCTATTGAACTAAACTTCAAACACTTACTAGGACGCGCTCCCGATGATTATTCTGAGACGATACATCACAGCTATATTCTTGATGAGCAGGGTTTTGAGGCAGATATTGATTCTTATTTAGATAGCGATGAGTATTTAGATGCCTTTGGGGAGAACATAGTGCCATATTACCGGGGCTACAAAACCCAGACGGGCAAAAAGATATTGGAATTTAGCAATATGCTGCAACTGCTGCGGAGCAATTCCAGTAGCGATAAGAACCTAGTAACCAATAATAAACCTCAACTGGTGCGATCGCTAATTAACAACACTCCTTACGGTAAACAGAAACCCACGGATGTGAGTGCAATACTTGCTGAAATATTCAAGCCAAAACCAGAAACTGCTGCTCCAGTTAATCCGTTTATTGCAGCTCGTACAGAAGCTGAACAAGGCTTACGGCAAAAGATTCAAGAGCAAGAAAGCCAGATTGCAACTTTGCAACAACAACTAGCAGACTTAAGACCCTTTGCCAACATCGGTACAACAAAATTCAGTAGTAGTTGGCAGTCTTCCAGTTACGTAACCAGCACAGGTGAATATACATCTTTACAACAACAAGCTGACGCGCAAGCAAAACAGATTGCAGCTTTGCAAGAGCAAGTTGCTGATGCCCGACGTTCTGCGACAATTGGGGAAGCCCGATTGAATAAGTGGCGCAGTCGCGTTTTTAATGGTTAATTTCTTTACGAATCGCACCCCCGAACTCTATTCGGGGGAGTATGTCAATCTTCACTCTAGATAATTGCGTGCTGGGGAAGTTACATGCCCCATATTGATCAAGGCATAAGTGTAATCTCCTTTTTCCCAAAATACTATGAAGCACCCAAATGGGTAGAGCGAACGTGGATCTTTGCAATGCTTAGTTGAGGCGTGGATCCTCAGCCTGCCTATTCTTGCATCAAAACCGCCGTCTTTGTATATTTTAAACTCCTGATTCTTCTAATAACTTCACAGCATCCGCAATTATTCCTGTTCTTTTGGTTGCATCAAGTTCATAATCGGTCATGCAAATTATGGGGTAATCACGATTTTTATATCTCAGCTTCATGTGACGTATCATGTAGTTTCCTGGGTAAGTGTGCAGACATCAAAATATCACCGCTCGGTAAACTCGTTAACCGCATCGCTTCTCTGGTGATAAAGGGTGTTTCCGCGCCGGGGTTTACGCAGTGGCGCGGGTGCTTGCTCCATATAGTCTCCACGGGCACTAGGCAAATGTGGAGAGGGAGCGCAATGCATAAGCTTTACAGGCAGTTCTTTCTCTAAGGAGGCTGCCATCTCTCCTTGTTTTGTAAATATCATGCGTATAATCAAACATAATATCATCTTTTTAGAATCATACGCATAATTGGGCTAAAATCATGCGTAGGATTCAATGTTAAAATCATGCGTAGGATTTATGAATGCAATAGATGACAAACGAAGACGTGAAGAAGGACTCCAAGAAGCACGGCTGGTACGACGAGAGGAAACAGCGAATGAACCTAACGCTGACTCCGACCGCAGCCCATCACCTGGATACGATATCTCAAGCTCAAAACACGAGCAAATCGGAAGTGATCGAAACAATGATTCGAGACAAAATGCAGCAGTCGCTATCTGCTGCGGAAATGAAGATCCTGGGAAAATTAAACAGCGCCTCAGCCTGATAGAGCGGTCGTTTTTGTCATACGTTCGCAGTCATCAGCAACGCCTGGAAGCACGTCTTGATGAAAGTCGAGCGCTAGAACAAAATTTTTTAGACTCTCTCAAAGAGCTTGAGCGCGAAATTAATTCTTTAACTTCACAGTCTCAAAAAAACGAACACCCTGACCTGGAAGAATCTCCTGAGCTAGAAATAACACAGACTGAAGAAAATTCTTAAACCGTCCTGCCTACTGTGGCTAGGGCGGTTTTGTTTTTGCGATCGCAGTGGGGTTGAGGGGGTTGAGTGCGATCGCACTTGGTGGAGATTGTGCGTAGCTTGCCGCCTTCGGCATCGCGGTAACTAATGACTAATGATTAATGACCAATGACCAGAGATGAAGCGCTAGAACTGATATCCGTTGAAAAACCCTGCTTTTACACAGGCAGATTCAAATACTTGAGAAATCAGCGCTGGTACATCAAGGAAGTAACACAACAGGGAGCGATAGTTAACTCAAGACCAGGACGCTTGGATTATAACGACTGTCACGTCTTGGGACTGGGTAATTTAATTACCGAAGATGAATGGAAATCGCACCAAGGGCGCGATCGCAGTTGACTAATGACTAATGACAAATGACTAATAACAAACCAAAGAAAAAGACTCAGGTATTCAGAAGCGGACAAGTAGAAGGCTACGAAGTGGGACTGACACTTGAAGAAATAGAATGTCATGCCTGTGGCGGCGGCGGCGAAGTTGCGGACGACGACGGAGATGGCAATGAATACACAGAACCTTGTAGCGAATGCGACGGAGCCGGTCTTGTGTATGTCTCGATCGACTAACTAAAAAAACCAAAAAGCCACCGGAAGATTTGCTGATCGTGGTGGCTCCTTGAATAATAACTAATAGTATTATGCCAGAAAATAGCATACAAAAACAAGCTTCTTATCCACGACCCAAAGTTGTCTCTATCTCTAAAAACACCGAGAAGAGAGAGCCAGCTAAGTATAATAAACCCCATGGAATCATCCCCTTAGCAGATATTTCATGGATGACCACGCATGTCTCCGACGGGTTTGGTCAAGATAGCGAACATTTTCTAATGCCTCCTTAACCATCGAACCAGTGAAATTCATATAGCGGTTTTCACTTGAGTGAGAGACAATTAAATGTACTATAGAGATTAAATAAGTAAAATTTGTCACCAATGAAAGCATACTCCATAGATTTGCGGCGGAAAATTACGGAAACTTATGAACGCGAATCTATATCTCAACGTAAGTTGGCACAGAGGTTTAGAGTAGCCCCAAGTTTTATATATAAACTGCTTAAACAATACAGAGAGAAGGGGACGCTAGGAGCCAAGAGTCATGGAGGTGGTCAAAGTCTGAAACTGAGTCCAGAAAACATAATAGTTCTGGGAGAACTAGTAGAACACAAGAATGATGCCACCTTAGAGGA